>CAZOKA010000001.1:0-27125 GCA_964580265.1 uncultured Rhodobacterales bacterium
CCTTGCGACCGTAGCCAGATAGGGAAATGTCCTTGATTATGTAATCAGGCGTCATCGGCCGCACTCCTTGGAAAAACCAGTTTGACCGAGCAGATAGCATTGGCGCATCTAAACGACAACATGGAACGGCAATGTCGACCACAGCGCAGCAAGTGAGGGTAAAATGAAAAGTCAAAGGGCGTGGCAAAGGATGCTCTCTGGTCGCAGGCTGGACCTGCTCGATCCGACGCCGATGGATGTCGAGATAGATGATATCGCACACGGTCTGGCGTTTGTTGCCCGCTGGAACGGCCAGACCATCGGCGATTATCCCTATTCCGTTGCCGAGCATTCGCTTCTGGTGGAGGCGCTTTTTTCCCGTATCGCACCTCGTAGCGCAGCCAAGTGGCGGCTTGCGGCGCTGTTGCACGACGCGCCGGAATACGTGATCGGCGACATGATCAGCCCGGTCAAGACGGCCGTTGGACCGGGCTATGAAGAGCTGGATGCGCGCCTATCCACGGCGATACGGATCAGGTTCGGCCTTCCGGCATCGCTACCCGATACGATCAAGCGCAATATCAAGAAGGCGGATCGGCTAAGCGCTTGGATGGAAGCAGTTGAAATTGCCGGCTTTTCCAAAAGCGAGGCGACCAAGATTTTTGGCAAGCCATCCCTGGATGTTGTCGGTGACCTGGAAATTCAACTGCGCGCGCCCCGCGATGTGCGCGCAGAATTCACTGCACGTCACAACGCGTTGCTAAAGGAGATGGGGTGATCACTCCTTCGGGGTTGACGAAACCCCAACCTGCGCCGGCCTGAGCAGGCGATCATGCAAAAGGAAACCTTCTGCGGAAACCTGGATAATGTCGCCGGCGGTGGTGTTGGGTACTGGTGCTTCGAACATGGCCTGATGCAGTTGCGGATCGAAGGGATCACCGACTTGCGGCGAGATAAGTTCGATCCCGTGCTTCTTGAACACGTTAAGCAGCTCTCGCATCGTCAACTCAACACCTTCAAGGAGGGGGCCAAACGCATCGCGCTGTTCGTCGGTCGCTGCATCCAGAGCCCGCTTGAGATTGTCATAGACCGGCAACATATCGCGCGCCAGCTTTGAACCACCATACTTCTCTGCTTCACGCCGATCCTTTTCGGAACGCTTGCGTGAATTCTCGGCATCAGCCAGCGCGCGCATGAATCGGTCGCGGTAATCGTCCCGCTCGGCACGCAAGCTGTCGATCTCGATCTCTTCTTCATCCGGCTCGGCCATCTGGCCAGCGTACTCCTCGGATTCCGCGGTATCGATATCGTCCAGAAAATCGTCGTTCTTCGGTTCTGCCATATTTCACCTCTAACTCCGGTCGGAGATCAGTTTTCCAACCAGTTGCGCCGTGTAGTCCACGATCGGCACAATTCGTCCATAGTTCAGGCGCGTCGGGCCAATGACACCGACTGCGCCAACAATCTTTCGATCGGCGTTCATATATGGAGACACCACCAAAGAGGAACCCGAAAGTGAAAAAAGTTTATTCTCTGATCCGATAAAAATGCGCACACCATCGCCCTCTTCGGCCAATTCAAGGAATTCCGCGATGTCCCGCTTTCGCTCGAGATCGTCGAACAGGTTTCTTATCCGCTCGAGATCCTCTTCGGTTCCATCTCCGTGGAGCAGATTCGCTCGGCCGCGCACGATCAGGCGCTCTGTGTGTTCGCCCTCATCATCCCAGACAGCAAGGCCGCTCTTGACCAGATCCTGCGCGAGCGTGTCGATCTCCTGGCGGCGGGCCTTGATTTCGCGGCGCATCAGGGATTGAAGATCGCTAAGTGTTTTACCCTCGGCCAGGGCATTGACGAAATTCGCAGCCTCACGCATTGCCGACGGTGTTTGCCCGGCCGGCGGGGTGAACAGGCGATTTTCCACGTGGCCATCCGCAAACACAAGCACCACAAGCGCGCGATCAGCCCCAAGGCTAACGAATTCGACATGCTTGATCGGGGCTTCATGCTTGGGCGCCAGCACCAGGGATGCCCCCTTTGTTACACCCGATAGTGCAGTACTCAGCCGATCCAGCATGCCACTGACATCTTGGGAATTGCTGCCGAGCGTGTCATCAATTTTCTGGCGATCGCCAACGTCCAGATCACTAACCTCCAGCAAACCATCGACAAACATGCGCAGCCCGGCCTGCGTTGGCACGCGTCCGGCGCTGACGTGAGGACTGCCAAGCAACCCCAGATACTCAAGATCCTGCATCGCGTTGCGGATGGTGGCGGCACTGACCTTTTCACTCATCACACGGGAAAGGGTGCGGCTGCCGACCGGATCGCCGCTGGCGAGATACCCCTCGACAACGCGCCGAAATACTTCGCGCGAGCGGTCGTCCATTTCGCTAAGGATATTCGAACTGTCACCCATGCCTGTATCCTGTTCGGTAGGCCATTAAAGGCCTTCTCGCCAAAAGGTCAATCGGGGTTGCGCCATGTGCCTGAACGGCTGTATCCCCGGCCTGAATCTACAGGGGACTTACATGCGACCTTCGGGAAGAAACTTAAGTGATATGCGCCCGGTTTCAATCGAAACCGATGTAACGAAACACGCCGAAGGATCCTGCATGATCCGCATGGGCGACACGCATGTCCTGTGCACCGCCTCAATCGAGCCGCGCGTGCCTGCGTTCCTCAAGGGCAGTGGCCTGGGATGGGTCACGGCGGAATATGGAATGCTGCCCCGCTCAACCGGATCACGGATGCGACGCGAGGCAACAGCAGGCAAGCAAGGCGGACGCACCGTCGAAATACAGCGGCTGATCGGTCGGTCTCTGCGCGCCGGGGTGGACCGAGTGGCATTGGGCGAACGGCAGATTACCATTGACTGCGATGTCATACAGGCCGACGGAGGCACCCGCTGCGCCGCGATCACCGGCGGCTGGGTGGCCCTGCGCCTGGCGGTTGGCCGCCTCATGAAAACTGGCGACGTTGTGAGCGATCCGCTGATCGAACCTGTTTCAGCCGTTTCGTGCGGCATATACGCAGGTCAGCCGGTACTTGATCTGGACTACCTGGAAGATAGCGAAGCTGGTGTAGACGGCAATTTCATCATGCTCGCCAGCGGTAGGCTGATCGAGGTTCAGATGTCTGCCGAAGGGTCCACTTACTCGCGTGGACAGATGAACGAATTGCTCGACCTGGCTGAAAAAGGAGTCTCGGAACTGACACTCGCGCAGAAGGCGGCGGTTGATGCGGCGTCTTGAACGTGGCCAAACCCTTCTGGTGGCCACTCACAATGCCGGCAAACTGGAAGAGATTGCCGCGCTATTGGAGCCTTTCGGCATCGCGGTGATCGGCGCCGGCGAAAAAGGGCTTTCAGAGCCTGAAGAGACTGAAACCACCTTTGTCGGCAATGCACGGATCAAGGCGCACGCCGCCGCGCAGGCAACGGGATTGCCCGCCCTTGCGGATGATAGTGGCCTTGAAGTTGATGGATTGGGGGGCGCTCCGGGTGTCTATACAGCGGATTGGGCGGAAACGGGCAACGGCCGCGACTTCACGATGGCGATGACCCGCGTTCATGAGGAATTGGTAAAAGGCGCTACACCACAACCATGGACAGCCAGATTTCGCTGTACCTTGGTTTTGGCTTGGCCTGACGGACATGACGAGGTTTTTCCGGGGGCCATAGATGGCCAGATCGTATGGCCAATGCGAGGCCGGCAAGGGCATGGCTATGACCCAATATTTCAAGCTGCTGGTTATAGTATAACGTTTGGTGAAATGGATCGATGGGAAAAGAACCGCATCAGCCATCGCGCAGATGCATTCGCCAGATTCACAAGGGTCTGTCTTGACTGACGATTGGAAAAATGGCGGCTTCGCCATCTATATCCATTGGCCTTTTTGTCAGGCCAAGTGCCCCTACTGTGACTTTAACAGTCATGTTTCACGTGAAATAGATCAAGACCGCTGGAAGGCGGCCTATATTGCCGAAATAGATCGCTACGCCGAGCAGACGACCGGACGTGTCTTGACCTCCGTGTTTTTCGGTGGCGGCACGCCCAGCCTCATGAATCCTGATGTTGTACACGCGATCCTTGATCGAATTCGGCATCATTGGCCATCCGCCAATGATCTGGAGGTCACGCTGGAAGCCAATCCCGGTTCGGTCGAGGCCAAGCGCTTCCGCGGCTACGCGGCTGCGGGGGTGAACCGCGTTTCAATGGGAATTCAGGCACTAAATAACCCGGATCTACAAAGGTTGGGCCGACTGCACAGCGTCGAAGAGGCCCTCGCGGCATTTGAGATTGCCCGCACGCAGTTCGATCGCGTTAGTTTTGACCTGATCTATGCCCGGCAGAACCAAAACGTTGATGACTGGCAAAAAGAGTTGGAACAGGCCCTGACAATGGCTGTCGATCACCTGTCTCTCTACCAGTTGACGATCGAAAGCGGCACCGCCTTTGGCGACCGGTATGATCGTGGAAGGCTTCGCGGCCTGCCATCGGACGACCTGGCCGCCGACATGTACCACGCGACCCAGGATATATGCCATTCGGCCGGTTTTGATAGCTATGAAGTTTCAAACCATTCCCGGCCCGGCGCGGAATCCCGTCACAACAGGGTTTACTGGCGTTATGGTGACTACGTGGGAATCGGACCCGGCGCTCATGGGCGGCTGACCATTGGCGGCGAACGCTTCGCAACCATCGCACACAGCAATCCTGAACGCTGGCTCAATGCGGAAATGGCTGGCGCCACAGAATCGCGCCGCGACAAGATTTCACGCACCCACCAGGCCGACGAATACTTGATGATGGGGCTGCGCCTATCAGAGGGTATAGATATGGAACGATACACCATTCTGGCTGGCGAGCCTTTGCATGAAGGAAAGCTGCACTATCTAGCCGATATCGGTATGATCGAAATGGACACAGACCAACTTCGGGTCACGCCCGCAGGTCGGCCGGTATTGAACGCCATCACAAGAGAATTGCTATCAGGGGAATGATGCGGTTTGTCTGGGCAGGATTGGGATTGGCGTGTGTTGCCTTCGGCGCGGCAGGAATATTTCTGCCGCTGCTGCCAACCGTGCCATTCATGCTCTTGGCCGCATTCTTTTTTGCCCGCTCATCCGAGCGACTGCACGGCTGGCTACTGGAGCACCGCGTTTTCGGACCGCCAATCGTTGAATGGAACGAGAAAGGCGCCATCAGCCCTATTGGAAAGCGCTATGCGACCCTTTCGATCCTGCTGGTGTTCTTGATATCAGTCGCTCTTTCACTGAAGCCCACGCTTCTGCTGATACAGGGCGTGATATTGCTGGGGGTTCTTATTTTCATTTGGTCCCGCCCTGACGCATAGCCGACAGCATTCGACACAGCTCGTCCAGCTCGTCCAGCGTTGAATACCCTATGGTGACACGGCCGGATTCCTTGTTCTCGTCATGTTGAATACTCACGCGCATTCCCAGTGCGGCGCTCAGATCCCCTTCCAGCGCCTTCGTATCCGCATCCTTGCCAGGCTTTTGCTCTCTTGCCGGAGATTTCTGGCCGCCTTTTGTGGAATTCGCTTCACTTGCCGCCTTGCGAACAAGGGTTTCTGTATCCCTAACGGACAAGCCTGAACTGACTACCTTTTTCGCAAGCGCCACAGGATCACTCGCCGTAATCAGCGCGCGCGCATGTCCAGCCGATATTTTGTTCTCGCGAAGATAGGATTGTACTTCCTCCGGAAGTCCCAGCAAACGCACGAGATTTGCAATATAACTGCGGCTCTTACCTAAAACATCGGATAGTTTTTCCTGGGTGTGACCAAACTTCTCCATAAGTTGGCGATACCCGGCCGCCTCTTCGATCGGGTTGAGGTCGGCGCGCTGAATATTTTCGATGATCGCGACTTCAAGAACTTCGGTATCATTGAAATCACGCACAAGCACAGGCAGTTCATGCAACTTGGCCATCTGGGCCGCTCGCCAACGGCGCTCACCGGCAACGATCTCGTATGACCCGTCATCCCCCGCCCGAACACGGACAATAAGGGGCTGAATAACACCCTTTTCCTTGATCGACGCGGACAACTCCTCAAGATCTGCCTTGGTAAAGCTGCGGCGCGGCTGATCGGGATTTGGATGTATCTTTTCTATAGGAACAACCTGGTCCGCCCGCCCCGTAGACGCGGCTGGTTTTGTTGCTTCATCCGCCTGATTGACGTCTGCCATCAGCGCGGACAATCCCCGGCCCAGCCCTCGGTTCTTGGATTTCTTTTCAGACATCTGGAATTCCTGTATCAGGCCGGAACGCCGGCGTGTTTTTCAAGAAGCTCTTTCGCCAACGCAACATAAGCACGCGCGCCCTTGGAGGCCGGATCATATTCCAGGACAGGCTGAGCAAAAGAAGGCGCTTCGGAAACGCGCACGTTCCTTGGGATGACCGTTGTGCAAACAAGCTCTCCAAGGTTGTCTCGCGCATCCGCCTCTACCTGCTGTGACAGGTTATTGCGGGCATCATACATCGTCAGCAGTACGCCTTCGATGCGCAAGTCGGGGTTCGCTGTCTGGCGCACCTCCCGGATGGTCATCAAGAGCTGCGACAGCCCCTCGAGGGCAAAGAACTCAGACTGCAGTGGGATCAAGACAGAGTGCGCGGCGACCATGGCGTTCACCGTCAAAAGGCTTAGCGACGGCGGACAATCCACGAGCACATAGTCGAATTCATAAGCATCCATCGCATGCTGTCGCAACGAATCATGCAGCAGATAGCTACGCTTTTCATTGGCAATCAATTCGATGTCAGCCGAAGATAGATCAACCGTCGCCGGGACAATGTAGAGGTTGTCCGTGTTTGTCTTCTTGATGACCTCACCCAAGGCAACATCATCAACAAGAAGATCATATGTCGTGTAGTCACGCGCCGAGGCCTCGACGCCCAACCCGGTTGACGAATTTCCCTGCGGATCAAGATCCACGATCAAAACCTTTCGCCCAAGCGATGCCAGCGCGGCGCCAAGGTTGATCGTGGTGGTGGTCTTGCCAACTCCACCTTTTTGGTTGGCGATGGCAATAAGGCGTGGTCCCGGCGGGCGGGTTGGATCAGACACGAACGAGTCCCCCAATCTTCAAGATAACCGCATCCTCATCTGTTTCGCTTTTTATTGCGTCATAGTCAAACGACCATCCAGCCTGCACAGCCTCTATCTCGTCTCGCCATCGCGCTCCCTTGGGGAAAAGACATACCGCATCTGGGTTCATGTGCCGATACGCCAGCTCAAACAGAGTGTTCAGCGGCGCAAGTGCGCGTGCGGATACAATATCCGCACCCTGTTCAGGAGCATCTTCAATTCGTGTCGTGAGAACCTGAGCGTTCAACCCTGCTTCGCGCACTACCGCCCTTAGAAACGTTGCCTTTCTGGTGTCGCTTTCAATTAGCGTTACCCTTCTTGGCGCCCTCGCATGATCCATCATCGCAGCAATCACTAGTCCCGGAAATCCTCCCCCACTTCCGAGATCCAGCCAATGGTCTGCGGGCTGGTCACATAGCTTGAGTAGCTGAGCCGAGTCGTGGAAGTGACGTTGCCACAGGTTATCCAGCGTCGCCTTGGAAACCAGATTGATACGCGGATTCCACTTTACTAATAGTTCGGCATAAATATTTAGCCGCTCCAATGTTTCACGTGAAACATCCATTGACCCGGCCGGATCAGGCATCATGCGGATTTCGCCTTGGAATATTGCCTAATGTGAACCAACAATAGCGCCAGCGCAGCAGGTGTCATACCATCAATCCGAGCGGCCTGACCAAGGTGTGCCGGCCGCGCCCGCTCCAATTTGGAGCGGACTTCGTTGGAAAAGCCCCGCACACGTGAATAGTCAAAGTCCACGGGGATCTGATAACTCTCATCCCGCTTCAGCGCCTCGACATCACGAGCCTGCCGGGCAATGTAGTTTGCATATAACGCGTCCTTTTCAAGTTGGTTGCGAACTTCTTCGTCCACTTCATCCAACTCCGGCGCAAGGGTAAGAAGGCTTGAAAAATCCACATCGGGAAATGCCAGTAATTGAAAAGCGGTGCGTCGAGTGCCGTCCTGATTAACCTTGAAGCCACGATCAGCCAGGGTCTTGGGTGTAAAGCTGCGGGCATCCAGAATGGCCCGCGCCGATTCCAGTCGCTCGATCTTGTTTTCAAACAGCCTCTGCCTGGCACTGCCAATGCAGCCGAGATCTATGCCGCGGGGTGTTAGTCGCTGATCAGCGTTGTCCGCACGCAGGGACAGGCGAAACTCTGCGCGCGACGTAAACATGCGATACGGCTCACTAACGCCCCGCGTAACCAAGTCGTCGATCATAACGCCAATATAGCTATCCGACCGGCTGAAGGTGAATGGCGCCTCATCCATGGCGTATAATGCGGCGTTGAGTCCCGCGACAAGACCTTGCGCGCCCGCCTCTTCGTAGCCCGTGGTGCCGTTGATTTGCCCAGCAAGGTACAGCCCCGAAACCGACTTCATCCCGAGGGTCAAGTTCAGCGCGCGCGGGTCAACATAGTCATACTCGATGGCATATCCCGGTTGCCTGATTACTGCGCCTTCCAGCCCCTTGATAGAATGAACATACGATTCCTGTACATCCTGCGGAAGAGATGTCGAGATCCCGTTGGGATAAACCAAATCGCTGTCCAGCCCCTCGGGTTCAAGGAATATCTGATGTGATTCCTTATCAGCAAACCGGACGACCTTATCCTCAATCGATGGGCAGTAGCGCGGGCCGACACCGTCAATATGGCCCCCATACATCGCCGACCGACCCAGGTTTTCTCGGATGATGTCATGTGTCTTCTGATTGGTGTGGGTGATGCCGCAAGACACTTGGCGCGCCTGTGTGCTCGTGGACAAAAAAGAAAACAGCGTCGGATCATCGTCGCCAGGCTGTTGGTCAAGAACATCCCAGTTGATGCTATGCGCGTCCAGGCGTGGCGGCGTTCCCGTCTTTAGACGACCAAGCGACACTCCAAACTCTTCGATCCTCTCGGCGAGCCTGACAGAGGGGCGCTCACCCATTCGGCCACCCTCATGGCGGATATCACCGATATGAATAATTCCACGCAGGAATGTCCCCGTCGTCAAAACGACGGCACGCGCCGGCACCTTTGATCCGTCCGCCAAGACAACGCCGGCTACATGAGATCCATCAAACAGGAAATCTACCACTTCACCGCGCAGGATCGTCAGGTTTTTCGCTGCCTTCATCTCGAGCAGCATGGCCTTGCGATAGATATCACGGTCACACTGCGCCCGCGGCCCCTGAACGGCTGGCCCTTTCCGGCGATTCAGCAACCTGAATTGAATTCCAGCCGCGTCCGCTACGCGCCCCATGACGCCGTCCATCGCATCAATCTCACGCACCAAGTGGCCTTTACCCAAGCCCCCTATGGCAGGATTGCAGGACATCACGCCAATCCCGGCCTCGTCCAGCGTCGCCAATGCGACTCGTGCGCCCAGTCTTGCGGCCGCATGCGCAGCCTCGGTACCAGCATGTCCGCCACCAACGACGATGACATCGAAATCGGTTTGTTTCACGTGAAACACTCCCTATTTTCCGACGCAAAAGCTCGAAAAAATCTCATCCAGTAAATTCTCGACATCCACGCGACCAATCAAAGCTTCAAGAGACCGAATCGCTGATCTCAATTCCTCCGCCGCAAGATCCGTAGCATCTACCCCAGAGGAAATCAGCTTCTCAGCAGATTCGATACCCTTCACGGCCTCAACCATGACATGGCGATGGCGCTCTCGCGTAGCAATACCCGCACCCGCAACGCGATTGGCAAGACGTGCGTTTATCGCCTCTATCAAATCGTCTACGCCTTCACCACTTACACCCGATACTGCGCCGGTCTTGTCATCGCGAAGATCTGCCTTCGGATGAACCACGATGTCACTACCAACAGGCTGCAGGTCCAGCGACCCGATTTCGTCTGTCAGGAAAACCCGCAAATCAGCTTTCCGCGCTCGATCAATAGCGCGTTGTATTCCCATTCCCTCAACAAGATCGGAAGTTTCGCGCAATCCAGCCGTATCGAGGAATGTCACTGGTAGTCCGCCGATATCCATCCGAACTTCGATCACGTCCCGTGTCGTACCGGCAATTTCCGAAGTAATTGCCGCGTCCCGACCAGCCAATCGATTCAGAAGCGTTGATTTTCCGACGTTCGTCGCCCCCACGATCGCAACCTCGAAACCATCGCGGATACGCTCCGCCGCTGATACACCACTTATCGCCGCGCCCAAGCCGTGCTTCACTTTATTGATAAGTTCTTCAACTTCGGGGTTAACGTCTACCGGCACATCCTCATCAGCAAAATCTATCGTCGCCTCCAATAGCGCGGCTGCACGAACCAGATCTCGACGCCACTCCTCTGTCTGTGCGGTAAGACCTCCTGATGACACGCGCAGCGCTTGTCGTTGCTGCGCTTCGGTCTCCGCATCAATGAGATCTGCCAGCCCCTCGACCTCGGAAAGGTCGAGGCGACCATTCTCAAGCGCGCGCCTGGTAAACTCTCCTGGCTCCGCTTGTCGGAGACCGTCAATCGTGGACAGAACCCGCAGTATAGAACTTATCACGGCCCGGCTACCGTGAACATGAAACTCTACCACATCCTCCCCTGTGAAGCTTGCGTTCTCGCCAAACGGCAAGACGAGTGCTTCATCCAGGGCACTTCCATCTTGCCCACGTAAAACGCGTAAACCGGACGTTCTAAGTGGTGGCAAGTTCCCACAAAGGCGTATTGCGGCACCGTGGGCGTTCGAACCAGATAAGCGAATGACTGCGACACCCGCCTTGCCATGTGCTGTGGCAAGGGCAAAAATCGTATCCATGATAAGCTCCATTTCGCAGAAGCGGCTATCTAGGTATTCATGGAATCGAAGAATTCCGAGTTTGTCTTTGTCTGCTTCAGCTTGGATAGCAAGAAATCGATTGCATCCGTGGTTCCCATCGGGTTGAGGATACGACGCAGAACAAAGGTCTTCTGAAGATCTGCCTTCTCAATCAGGAGATCCTCTTTACGGGTGCCAGATTTCAAGATGTCGATCGCGGGGAAAACGCGCTTATCGGCAATCTTGCGATCAAGAACCAATTCACTATTGCCGGTTCCCTTGAACTCTTCGAAAATCACTTCATCCATGCGGCTACCGGTATCAATGAGCGCCGTCGCTATGATGGTGAGTGAGCCACCTTCTTCAACGTTCCGCGCTGCGCCAAAAAACCGCTTGGGTCGTTGCAAGGCATTGGCATCCACACCGCCAGTCAAGACTTTGCCCGACGATGGCACCACGGTATTGAATGCACGCCCGAGACGCGTGATCGAATCCAGAAGAATCACAACGTCGCGCTTGTGCTCGACCAGACGCTTGGCCTTTTCAATTACCATCTCCGCCACGGCGACATGTCTTGTAGCAGGTTCATCGAAGGTAGATGACACAACCTCCCCCTGCACCGACCGCTGCATGTCAGTCACTTCTTCGGGACGTTCATCGATCAGCAAGACGATCAAATAGCACTCCGGGTGATTTTTCTCTATGGAATGCGCAATATTCTGAAGAATGACAGTCTTACCTGTCCGGGGTGGTGCAACGATGAGCGAGCGTTGCCCCTTGCCAATTGGCGCAACAAGATCAATGACACGCGCAGTGCGATCCTTGATCGTTGGATCCTCGATCTCCATTTTCAGGCGTTCATCTGGATACAGCGGTGTCAGGTTTTCAAAGGCAATCTTGTGGCGCGCTTTGTCCGGTTCCTGAAAATTTATCTTTTCCGCCTTGATCAACGCAAAATAGCGCTCATTGTCCTGCGGCGCTTTCATCACGCCTTCAATCGTATCCCCCGTTCGCAGGGCGTGATGACGGATCATCTCGGGCGAAACATAGATATCGTCTGGACCCGGAAGATAGTTCGCTTCGGGTGACCTCAGAAACCCGAATCCATCCTGCAAGACCTCTAGAACGCCATCACCACCGATTTCCCATTCATCCTCGGCCATTTCCTTGAGGATCGAGAACATCATGTCGCCCTTGCGCATGGTCGAGGCATTCTCGATCTCAAGCTCTTCGGCCATCGCCAGCAGGTCTTTGGGACTCTTAAGTTTAAGCTCGGACAGGTTGAGCCGCTCGATCACATCGCTCGTCATTGGAATATCCTGGGCCGTATCGCTATCGCGATGGGTTGGCCGATCTTGTTGTGGAATCGTGTATCCGGACGGACACCAGCTATGCGTCTACGCAAAATGCTGTCAGGTGTCAATCTGGGTCAATATTTCAAAATAACAGACAGAACGATGATCACCATCAGGATCGTCGGCAGTTCGTTCATCATACGGTACTGTCGGCCAGTGCGCGTGTTTTTCCCGGCAGCAAAATCCTTGCGACGAGCGCCCAGCCACATATGGAACCAGGTCATCGCGATCAGCGCCGCACCCTTGGTCCATGGCCAGACTGCGGACCAATCAATGATCCCCGGTGTGACGGCCAACAACAAACCAAGGCTCCACACGGCAATTAATGATGGATTCATAATAAGTTTCAAAAGCTTGTGTTCCATCACCTGGAACACATCATCGCGTGCATCGCCAGGTTGCGATCTTTCTGCGTGATAGACGTACAGACGGGGAAGATAAAAGATACCAGCCATCCATGTGATGACTGCCATTATATGAAATGCCTTCACCCAAGGATAGATCAGGATCAAATACTCGGTCATCGTGCGTTCCTTGCCTGTGTCATCCTACCTAATCAATAAATATGAATATAGAAAGGTTGTAGTTTTTGTAGGGGTAGCAACAGGCATGGGATTAACCCTTTCTACATCATCTGTCCCCCGCTATCGATCTTGCTGAACATGATGTGGACAGTATGGAAAACATAAATCGAACACTTCCTGTTTTTATAAACATAAACATATACTTAGAGACATTAAGCCGGGTCTGTTATCTGTGGATAACGAATGTATGAAACTGGTAGAGAACGAACAGTCAACAGCCGCATATTTATCCCGCTCACAGGTGGATAATTCGAGTACTGCTACGGTGGATTGATCGCTATTCCGGTGATACTCAAAATTCGAGGCTATTATCCCATGAAATCAACCAAAACCTCGCATACTTATCCACTGGATCATCCCATGCTCAAGAAAATCATCCTTGCGTCTGGTTCCGAGATCAGGCGGCAACTGCTCGAAAACGCGGGCGTTATTTTTGAAGTGCAAATCCCCCGTGTAGACGAAGAATCCCTGAAGGCCGCGCTGAGAGCCGACCGGGCCAAGCCGCGTGATATCGCGGATGCCTTGGCCGAGATGAAGGCCAAGCGCATAGGAATGAAAAATCCGGAGGCTTTGGTCATTGGATGTGACCAGGTGTTGGGGTTTGACGGTGATATCCTGTCCAAGCCAGACACCGTCGATATGGCGAAGGAGCAACTCCTTGCAATGCGGGGCAAGCAGCACACCCTGTATTCTGCTGTCGTGATCCATGACGGGACCGAACCTGTCTGGCGTCATGTCGGTGAGGTTCGTTTGCGCATGCGTGAATTTTCCGACAGATTTCTCTCAGACTATCTTGACCGGAACTGGCCAGCGGTTCACTCATCTGTCGGTGCCTATAAGCTCGAAAGCGAGGGTATACGCTTGTTCTCAAGGATCGAAGGCGACTACTTTACTGTTCTGGGTCTGCCTCTCCTGGAGGTTTTGACATATTTGACCCAGCGTGGAGATTTGAAGGAATGACACAGGAAAAAATCCCTTTGGCTGGCGTGATTGGATCTCCAGTAGCTCATTCAAAATCGCCACAGCTTCACCGTCATTGGCTCCGTCACTATGGCCTGGCAGGATATTACATCCCGATGGATGTTAATCCGGATGACTTGGCGTCGGTAATACACATGTTGCCGCGTGCGGGGTTTGTCGGGGTCAACATTACCGTTCCACACAAAGAATCGATCATGGATATCGCTGATCTGGCAACGGATCGCGCCACACTGATCGGCGCAGCGAATACGCTGAAATTCCGCTCTGACGGCAAAATCCAAGCGGACAATACTGATGGCTACGGCTTCATAGAAAACCTTAAACAAGGCGCACCAAACTGGGATCCCAAGGCTGGACCCACCGCAGTTCTCGGTGCAGGCGGAGCGGCACGCGCGGTTGTGGCCGCGTTGTTGGATGTTGGTGTGCCGGAAATTCTGATCGCAAACCGCACGCGTGTACGCGCCGAAGCGTTGCAAAAGGATTTTGGCACGCGCTTGAAGGTGGTCGAGTGGGTGCAGGCGGGTAACATGCTGGAAGATGCCGCAACAGTTGTGAACACCACGTCTCTGGGGATGATGGGTATGCCGAGTTTGCGTGTCCCACTGGATGGTTTGCGGCGCGGGACAACGGTCACGGATCTGGTTTACGCGCCCCTGCAGACCCGGTTCTTGCAAACCGCCGAAGAAATGGGCTGTGTCACGGTCGATGGCCTGGGTATGTTGCTACACCAGGCGGTTCCTGGTTTTGAGCGGTGGTTCGGCACGCGCCCTGAAGTGGACGCTGCGGCACGAGCTGCGATATTGCGATGACGTTCAAGCTTGGCCTGACGGGCTCTATAGGAATGGGAAAATCGACGACAGCCAACCTGTTTATGCAAAACGGATGCGCCATATGGGATGCCGATGCTGCAGTTCATCGCCTATATGCGCCGGGAGGCCGGGCCGTGGCCCCGATAGGCGCGGAATTTCCAGATGTCGTAGTGAATGGTGCCATCTGCCGCGATCGCCTGCGTAAGGAGATCGCCAAGAACCCCAGTACCCTTTCACGGATCGAAAGAATTGTTCATCCGCTGCTTGCCGATGATCGGGCTGATTTTGAAGCTTCGGCAGATAGGGACATTCTGGTGTTCGATATCCCTTTGCTGTTCGAAACCGGCGGTGACGTGCATATGGATGCAGTCGTATGCGTGATGGTACCGGAAGACATTCAACGAGAGCGCGTCCTCTCGCGTGGCACCATGAGCGCAGCACAATTCGAGACCATCAATGCAAAGCAAATGCCCATAGAAGAAAAGTGCAGGCGTGCGGATTATGTAGTAGAAACAGATACTTTGGATCACGCCGCTGCACAGGTGCGTGACATAGTGAACGATATACGGAGGGGGGAAAATGCGTGAAGTCGTCTTGGATACAGAGACTACCGGATTTGACCCCGAGCGTGGTGATCGTATTGTCGAAATCGGTGCCGTAGAGCTTTATAACCACATGCCGACCGGCCGAACGTTCCACGAATACATCAATCCGCAGCGGCCCATGCCACAATCGGCGTTCGAGGTGCACGGGCTTGGCGATGACTTCTTGCGCGATAAGCCGCTTTTTCACTTGATTGCCCCGGCCTTCGTGGAGTTTGTCCAGGATGCCAAGCTCATTATTCATAATGCGGCGTTTGATATGAAATTTCTCAACGCCGAATTGCAATTATGCAAAATGCCAGCATTGCCATGGGAGCAAGCCATAGACACACTGGCAATTGCGCGAAAACGCTACCCTGGATCGCCCGCGACGCTGGACGCTCTGTGTCGGCGATTCGGTATCGATAACTCGTCGCGCACGCTCCACGGCGCGTTACTCGATTCCGAGATCCTGGCCGAGGTGTACCTGGAATTGATCGGTGGGCGACAGCCAGACTTTGGTCTTTCGCCGTCTGACGGAAGCGGTCAAACCCATGCGGCACAACCGCAATGGCGACCAGCCGCACGGCCAAAACCCTTGCCGCCACGCATCACCAATGAAGAATCCGCCGCCCATGACGCATTTGTCGAAAGCATGGGCGACGACGCTCTCTGGAAGAAGCTGGACTAAGCGTCGGGCGTCTCGGCTGCCTGATTGCCTTGTTGTGTCTGGCGACGTGCCAGCTCATTGCGGTAAAGCTGAACAAAATCGATATTGTCCAGGTTCAGAGGCGGGAAACCGCCATCGCGCGTCACGTCCGACACTATGCGCCGCGCAAACGGAAAGATCATGCGCGGGCATTCGATCAGAAGGAAGGGGTGCAACTGATCCTCCGGCACGCCTTCGATGTGGAAAACGCCCGCGTATTCCAGCTCCAGCAGGAACATCTTGTCGCCGGTATCCTTTGCCGATGAATCGACGACCATCTTCATAAGGACTTCGTACTGGTTCTCGGTGCTGCGCTTTTTCGCATCAAGGTTCACCTGGACGCTCACATTTGGTTGCACCTCGCCTGAACTGCCCTTTTGCGACAAGATGTTTTCAAAGGACATATCCCGAATATACTGGGTCAGGATATTCATCTTGATCTGCGGTGCTTCCGCTTGTCCATTGCCGTTTTCGGCCATTGTGTTTCTCCAGAAGAGTTGACTTTGGCGCTTATCTAGCAGGATGCCCAAAGGGCCTCAATGCCTAGTCCATCCCGATTGGTCGCGTGGCGGAACCTCTTCGGGATCAAGTTCTTCATACTCACCTTCTATCACGTCGGGACCATTCGCACCCTTTCGTCTGGACCGGGGATCATCGGGGCGTGCGTCCGGTGAATGGTGTCGCTCGAACTGATATACCTGCACCCTGGAACGAAGGAACATGAATACCGCCGCGCGGACCGCCGGAACAAGCAGGCTGAGGCCAAGAGCATCGGTGAAAAACCCGGGTGTCAGCAACAGCACCCCTGCGACCAGTATCATGGCAGCATGCGCCAGGGGTTCTGTCGGGTCGCGCATTTCCGAGAACGAGCGCTGCAGGTTTCCCATGGCCAGACGTCCTTGCGTCCGCATCAGCCACGTGCCGAGGAATGCGGTCAGAACGACGATACCAAGCGTTGGCATCGTCCCAATCGCGCCTCCGACCTGAATGAACAGGGCGATTTCAATAATCGGCACCGCGACGAATGCCACAAACAACCACATGGCTGACCTCTTGCAATCTGTTGTCTGTGCGGTGGACTTGGCCGCACACGTCACCTACATAGGAAACATAAAGCATCGTTACCATGCCCTGCTCTTCGAGAGGACGATATGAATTCTCCCATCATTCAGCTTCTGGTTCTTGCCGGGATCGCTGTTTTCCTGATCCTGAGGCTGAAAAGCGTTCTCGGGACGCGCGACGGATTTGAAAAAGAACCCGAGCCACGTTCACCCAAGATTGATGCGCGCCGCGCAGAGTTCGAGGTGATTGAAGGCGGCCCGGATCGCGATATCATAGATCACGTTCCCGAAGGCAGCGAGGAGGCGAAAGCGCTGGCCGAAATGAAGCGCGTAGAGCCGGACTTCAGCGTCGGAGAATTCCTTGGCGGTGCGCGCGGCGCCTACGAGATGATCCTGATGGCGTTCGAGCGCGGGGAGATGGAGGATATTCGGCCGTTCCTGGCCGAGGATGTCTTCGAGTCGTTCAACGACGTCGTTAAATCTCGCGCAGAGCAGGGCCTCACGATCGACGCCGAGTTTGTCGGCGTCCGCGAAATCCATATTCATCGCGCGAGTTTTGACGCAGAAGAGCGTCTGGCCGAGATCAGCGTCCGGTTTGTTGGCGAGCTTACCTCGGTCGTGCGGGACAAGGACGGGCAGATCGTCGAAGGAAAACCGAGTGAGATCAAGCGTCAGAAAGATATCTGGACCTTCGCGCGCACGCTGGGGTCAGACGATCCGAACTGGCAATTGGTCGCCACGGGCGAATGATCCGGGCGCTTCGGGCCTGTCTGTTTGCCGGTCTCATTCTGTCGGGATCGGGGGCAATGTCCGAGACAAAGATCAAGATTCTGGACTTTACCGATCTGAACGGCTGGGCCGAGGATGATCATGCTGCGGCGCTGGAGGTATTTCGTAATACCTGTACCGATATGAAGGCCCCCGATTGGGCCGCACTGTGTGCCGTGGCGCAGACTCAGGCGGAGGGACGGGAGTTTTTCGAGCTTTTCTTTCGCCCTGTCCTGATCGAGGACGGGGCGGCGCCACTGTTCACCGGGTATTTCGAACCGGAGCTGCAAGGATCGCTGACGCAAACCGGGCGATTTCGCTACCCTGTCTATGGGATGCCCCCCGAAGCGCGGCGGGAGACGGTTTGGAAAAGCCGGCGGGAAATCTCGGAATCCGGCGTGATGGAGGGGCGCGGGCTTGAGATCGCATGGGTCGATGATCCGGTCGAGCTGTTCTTTCTGCAGATACAGGGATCGGGGCGGATTGAGTTGCGAGACGGGTCGATGCTCAGGGTCGGCTATGCCGGTTCTAACGGGCATCAATATCGATCCATCGGGACGGAGCTGATCCGGCGCGGAGTTTATGATCGGCACCAGGTTTCGGCGCAGGTGATCCGAAATTGGGTGTCCCGCAACCCCCAGGAAGGACTGGAACTGCTCAATCATAATCCATCCTTTGTTTTCTTCAGAAGGGTCAGCGAGGTGCCGCCGGAAAAGGGGCCGCTGGGGGCGATGAATCGCTCGATCACGGCGGGGCGGAGCGTGGCTGTTGATCCTGAGTTCACCCCCCTTGGCGCGCCGGTCTGGGTTGAGAAGGAAGGCGAGCATCCCCTGCGGCGGCTGATGGTGGCGCAGGATACCGGATCGGCGATCAAGGGCGCGCAGCGGGCGGATATTTTCTATGGCACCGGAGATGCGGCCGGGCGGCGGGCCGGGAGGATGAAGGATGGCGGCCGGATGGTGGTGCTGATGCCGATCCAGCGGGCCTATGCGAGCCTGTATCGGGGGGCGAGATGAGCCGCCGGAAACTGAGGCCCGAAGAGATCGAATTATGGCGGCAGGTGGCCGAGACGGCAGAGCGGCTGCATCCGGAAAGGGGCCGGCATGAGGGGCCGAAACCGCGACCCAAGCCGGAGAAAAAGCAGGTAGGCCGCATGGGTGGCTTCACTGTGGGGCAAAACACCCAACCCTTTGCAAAGATAAGTAAAAACCTGTCTCCACCCCTCTCGGAAGAGCTGGAAAATGCCCCCGTTCGCATGGACAAGAAGGCGTTTACCAAGCTCAAGCGCGGCAAGCTGCGGCCCGAGGCGCGGATCGACCTGCACGGCATGACGATGGACCGCGCGCATGGCGCGCTGACGGCGTTTATCCTGAAATCGCAAACGCAGGGCCGACGGTTGGTGCTGGTGATCACGGGTAAGGGAAAGGACCGCGACAGCGACAGCCTGATCCCGGTGCGGCGCGGGGTGCTGCGCCATCAGGTGCCGCATTGGTTATCGGTGCCGCCGCTGGCGCAGGCCGTCTTGCAGGTGAGCCAGGCGCATATCTCGCACGGGGGCGAAGGCGCATATTACGTCTACTTACGCCGCGGCCGGTAGCAGGGGCCGCGCCCGCGCGATGCCGATCTTCATCAGCACCGTGGTTCCGACGAAATAGAGCGCAACGAACTGGTACTGTGCCTCAAGACCGATGCCCAGATCAATCAGCGCGCCGGTGATCCCCGGTCCCATCGCGGTGCCGAATACCATCACGGCGGCGGCCATCGCCTTGATCGCGCCCAGGTTCCGGGTGCCGAAAAACTCGGCCCAGAAGGCGTTGGGCAGAACCGAATTGGCCCCCGTGGTCAGCGCGAGAAAGACCAGCCCGACAAAGGCGAAGGGCAACGTGCCGGTATGCGCGAAGATCGAGAATGCGACGATCATCGGGATCTGGAACCACGGGATCAGCCGCGCGGTTCCCAGCTTGTCCAGAAGCCAGCCCGCAGTGACCATCGCGCCGATGACCAGCAGGATGTAGAACGGGAACAGCGCCACGAGATCCACATGCGGCCAGCCCTTTATCGCGGCGAAATGCACCTGGTGAAAGAAGAACGCGGTGTTGAAGGCCGCCGGCCCCAAAAGCGCCGGAACCATGAACCAGAACAGCCAGTGGCGAAACGCCTGGTTGCGGGTCCAGTTGCGGCCCTCCATGCCGACGGATTGATCCGATTTCGCCCAGGATTGCGGCGTGCGTTCGCGCGTCAGCAGCCCGATCAGAACCGGAATGCCCAACAGTGCGATCACCGCCGCCACGCCCCAGAGCATGCGCCAGTCATAGCGAGCCATCAGCGCGACGAAGGTCAGTGGCAACAGCGCCTCGCCGGCGGCGCCGCCCAGCGTGGCGATGGAAAGCGCCCTGCCCCGCGTCGCGATGAACCACCGCGACATGGCGACCATGGCGATATGGCTGGTCATCCCCTGCCCCGTGAACCGCAGCGCGAAGATCGCAAGCGGTAGCATCCAGGCCGCCGGGGCGGACGCCATGAACAGGCAGGCCAGCGCCAGAAGGATCAGCACGGCAGCGCCCAGCGCACGCACGCGCAACCGATCGGTCAGCCCGCCCGCCCAGATCATCACGATCGCCGATGCCGTGGTGCCCAGCGTGTAGATCCCGCCCCATTGCCCGTGACTTAGCCCGTAGGCGGCGCGAATTTCGCCTGCGAAGATCGAGATGAAATAGGTTTGTCCAAAGCTGGACAAGAAGGCCAGCAAAGCCCCTGCCCCCAGCCAGCGGGCATTTTCGATCAGGAATCCGCCTGTGCGCATGGGTGCAGGTGTCGCGCGGATTGCAGGGCACGGCAAGGGACAATCGCTTGGGCAGTGGCGCCTATTCTTGCAGGACCAAGTGGGGCGACAGGATCAATTGTGTGGCGTTCTTGACCGTGATCGCCGTGCCCGGCAACAGGCCGGCCTGCGAGGCGCGATCGCGCTGGAAGGCGTTGCGCAACTGGCCGCTTTGACTGAGCAGGGAAATCAGCACTGGCGATGTGCCCACGGTAAAGTGCCCGCCGTTGGCCAGAGTGGTAAACTCGGACACATCAATCAGGGTGACGGGATAATCTGACAACTCCTCGGCATCGGCGAGGTTACCGAGCCGGTTGCCCGCGCCGTTGATCCGCGCCGAGAGTTGCAGTGCGCGATCACGCGAGGACACGAAGATTGCGAAGGGTTGCGGCATCTGGGTCAGCCTGTCGGCCTGGGCTTTGAACAGTTCGACATCCAGATCGGGCGAGATCAGGATCACGCCGCCAAGCTGCGTCTCGGACCAGCCGGGGGTGGCGATATCGATCTGGCGCATGGTTTCCATCACCAGCATGGTGCCGAGGGAATGCCCGACAAGCACGATTTCGCCAGTGGTTTGGCGCGCCAGCATGCGCAGCATCCGCTCCAGTCCGTCGCGGGCGAACAGCACGCTGTCGCGGTCATAGGTGTAGCCGAGCGGGTTGGCCGCGCTGGGCCATGAGAAATGCATCGCGACGCCGGGGAGTTCGAAGTCATGCGCGATCTGGGCGGTGCGGTATACGCCATCAAGGAAGCTGTTGTTGTAGCCGTGCACGTAAAGGATGATATCGCGCTCATCCGCGGGTTTTCCCGAGATCACCGATTGCAGGCGTGATTGGAACGATTGCTCGCTGTCCAGGTCATCGCGCGCGGCGATTGTGAAATCACGCGCGGGATCTGGTGAGGCATAGCCGTTGCTGATGCGTCCGCGCCTGTGGGTTGGCGGCACTGACACGTCGAGCGAGAGATAGCGCAGCGTATCGGCGCGACCGTTGTCGAACCAGCCGGTTTCGGGATCGGGCGTGCGCAGGGTGGCTGCCAGAACCGGCTGAACCGTGCCGATCTGCGCGGCCCCAGGCATGATCGGGGTCTGGCTGCGATCGACACAGGCCGCAAGCACGAGAGCCGCGACAAAGATCAGACAGTTGCGCAAGGCGTCATGCCCCCGAGCCAGGTTTCACCCCTTCTGGTGTAGACTAGCGGCGCATCTCTGGCTAGAGGACATAGCGGCTGAGATCTGCCGATCTCGCCAGCTCGCCAAGGTTATTGTCAACGAATTCGGCATCGACGGTGACCGACTCTCCGGTGCGGTCCGGGGCGTTGAAGCTGAGTTCTTCGAACACCCGCTCCATCACGGTATAAAGCCGCCGCGCGCCGATATTCTCGACTGACTGGTTCACGTCGGCGGCGATGCGGGCCAGCGCGGCGATGCCATCCTCGGTAAAGGTGACGGTCACGTCCTCGGTCCCCATGAGGGCGGAATATTGCCGGGTCAGGGCGTTGTCGGTTTCCGTCAGGATGCGCACGAAATCCTCTTCGGTCAGGGCGCGCAATTCCACCCGGATCGGCAGGCGGCCTTGCAGTTCGGGCAGCAGATCGGACGGCTTGGCGATGTGGAAGGCGCCCGAGGCGATGAACAGGATATGATCGGTCTTCACCGGGCCATGCTTGGTCGAGACGGTGGTGCCCTCGATCAGCGGCAGCAGGTCGCGCTGCACACCCTCGCGCGAGACATCGCCGCCGCGCGTTTCGGACTTGGCGCAGACCTTGTCGATCTCGTCCAGGAAGACGATGCCGTTTTCCTCGACTGCGGCGAGGGCATTGCGGGTGACGGCTTCGTCGTCCAGCAGCTTGTCCGCCTCTTCGCCGACCAGCATGTCGTGGCTCTCCGAGACGGTGAGACGTTTGCGGGTTGTGCGCTGTCCGAACGCCTTGCCGAAGATATCGCCCAGGTTCATCATGCCCATCTGGCCGCCGGGCTGTCCGGGGATATCCATCATCGACATGGGGTTGGACGAGTCGGCGACGTCCAGTTCGATCACCGTGTCGTCCAATTCACCGTTGTGCAGCTTGCGGCGGAACATCTCGCGCGTGGCCTCGCGGGCATCATCGCCGGCGATGGCGGAGATCACGCGATCCTCTGCGGCCTGGTGGGCGGCGGCGCGGACCTCTTCGCGCATCTGCTCGCGGGTCATGGCGATGGCGCTATCGACCAGGTCGCGAACAATCTGCTCGACGTCGCGACCGACATAGCCGACTTCGGTGAACTTGGTCGCTTCGACCTTGATGAAGGGCGCGCGGGCGAGCTTGGCCAGGCGGCGCGAGATTTCCGTCTTGCCCACCCCGGTGGGGCCGATCATCAGGATGTTCTTTGGATACACCTCGTCGCGCAGATCATCGCTTAGCTGCTTGCGGCGCCAGCGGTTGCGCAGGGCGACGGCGGTGGCGCGCTTGGCCTCCTTCTGGCCGATGATGAAGCGGTCTAGCTCGGATACGATCTCGCGCGGGGTCATGTCTGTCATTTGGAAATCTTCTCCACCGTCAGGTTGCCGTTGGTGTAGACGCAGATGTCGGCGGCGATGGCCATCGCCTCGCGCGCGATCTGTTCGGGGGATTTTTCTGTGTCCATCATGGCCCGCGCCGCGGCCAGCGCAAAGTTGCCGCCCGAACCGATCGCGGCGACGTTATGCTCGGGTTCGAGCACGTCGCCGGCGCCGGTGATGACATAAAGCTGATCGCCGTCGGTGACGAGCAGCATCGCTTCGAGCTTTTGCAGGTACTTGTCGGTGCGCCAGTCCTTGGCCAGCTCGACGCAGGCACGCTGAAGTTGGCCGGGGGTCGCTTCGAGCTTGGTTTCGAGGCGCTCCAGCAGGGAAAAGGCATCGGCGGTAGAGCCGGCAAAGCCAGCCAGCACATCGTATCCGCCGGGGGAAAGGCGGCGCACCTTGCGGGCGCTGCCCTTGATCACGGTCTGGCCAAGGCTGACTTGTCCGTCGCCGGCGATGACGACCTCGCCATCCTTGCGGACGGCAACGATGGTGGTGCCGTGCCAGCCGGGGAATGAATTGTCGCTCATGCGCGGGGCCTCCTGTCAACTCCGGCCTATATGGAAGCAAAGGCATGCAGGCACAAGGGTTTGCCTTGTCCGGGGGGCGCGGCGGCGATACCAATGCGGGAATGTCACAGGCGCGCATCTTGCGGTTCTACCTTGACCCCGGCCTGAAACGCAGCGCCGAGGCGGGGCGGCATAATTTCATCGCGCAGGTGGCGAACGTGGCGCGCGAGGCGGGGTTCAGGGTCGAGTTCAAGCCCAACACCGCGACCGAGCGGATGAAATCAGCCACGCGCCGGGGCTATTCGATGTTCCACATGGACGAGCCGTATCACGAGCGGGCGCTGACCATGAGGCGGGTCTATCACTACCCGTTCTGGGCGATCGAGCGGAGCGCGCGCCGCTGGGAATGGAGGGTGGCGCAGGCGCGGTTCGACCCGGCCGATGTGGATCGCGCCGCCGCCGACAGGTTTGCGCGGTATTGGCGCAAGCGGCTGTTTGGCGAGGGCGTGCGGGCCGAGAAGGGGGGCTTTGTTTACGTGCCATTGCAGGGGCGGCTCAGCGTGCGGCGGTCGTTCCAGACCAGCACACCGCTGGAGATGGTCGCGCAGACGCTGGAGCGGACGGGCGCGCGCCGGGTGATCGCGGCGCTGCATCCCGGCGAGACATATTCGAACGCGGAGACTGCCGCGCTTGAGCGGCTATGCGCCGATCATCCGCGTTTGGAGCTGCGCATCGGGGGGATGGAGGAGCTGCTGCCCGCTTGCGATCTGGTGGTGACGCAGAATTCGGCGGCGGCGTTCAACGGGTTCTTTTTCGAAAAGCCCGCGATCCTGTTCGGGCGGGTTGATTTTCATCACATCGCGGCGAACGTGGCCGATCTGGGCGTGGATGGTGCGTTTGAGGCTGCGGCGCGCGCGCAGCCGGATTTCGCCGGCTACATCTGGTGGTTCTGGCAGGTGATGGCGATCAACGCGGGCCGCCCCGAGGCGCCCGGCAAGATCGCCGAGGCGATGCGTGCCGCGGGCTGGCCCGTGTGAGAATGGGCGGACCTTTTGCGGTAAGTGATGCAGAGCCGAGCGCCAGGGCGCGATCCTTTGCCGTGAGATGCGCCATATAGAGCAAAGGGCGCCCGATTGGGCGCCCCTTGGTGTTCCGCAAGATGCGGAGCGGATCAGATGCTTTCTTCGATCCAGGATTGCAGCGCGGCCTTGGGCGCGGCACCGGCACGGTTCGAGACCACCTCGCCATCCTTGAAGATGAACAGCGCGGGAATGCCGCGAATGCCCAGCGACGTGGCGGTGTTGGGGTTGGAATCCACGTCCACCTTGGCGACCTTGATCTTGCCATCCATTTCGGCGGAAAGCTCCTCGAGTGCGGGGCCGATCTGCTTGCAGGGGCCGCACCATTCGGCCCAGAAATCCACCACGACGGGGATATCGGAATTCTTGACTTCGGCGTCGAAGGTTTCGTCGGTGACGGCAACGGTGGCCATTGATTTTCTCCTGTATGGGAATGTCGGTTGTCCACAAACCTAGGCAGGCGCCCCGGTAGGGTCAAGCGATCTCGGATCGGGCCAGCGCGGTTGTCACGAGATCGTGCGGCAACCGCATGAGGCGCGGCTCTGCCGTCCAAAGCAGGGCGGTGTCAATGCGGCGGTCCGGATATAGCTGCGCCAGCGCGGCGGCATAAGCGCCCATTTGCCGCAGTAGCCCGTCGGGCGTGTCCTCGGGGCGGGCGGGGATTTCGGCGTTGGTCTTGAAATCTACGGCGAGGATGTGATCGGGGGCGATCAGCAGCCTGTCGATGACGCCGTGAATGCGGCGGCCATCCAGCGCGGCAAGGGGGGCGGACACGGGCACTTCGGCCAGGGCGTCGCCGTCGAAGAGGAATTGGCAATCGGGGTCCGACAGGGTGCGGCGCACCTCGTCCAGAAGCGGCGCAAGGGCGGCCTCATCGGCGGCGTCAGGGCCGCGGCCCAGAAGGCGCGCCGCCTGCGCCGCCCAGTCCCCCTGCGGCAGGGGCGGCAGATGTTCGAGCAGGGTATGAACCTGCCGGCCGCGGCGCTTGGCGGCGTCCTCGTCCTGTCCGGCGTCACCCGGCAGGGCCTTGGCGCCGCCCAGGTCCGACGGCGACAGCGTGGCGGGTGCGGCCGGTGGGTGCGGCGCGGTGGCCCCGAAATGGGCGGGCAGATCGGCGACTTGCGCAGTATCAGGCCCTGATTGCGGGGCGATGGGTGCGGCCCAGTCCCCCTGCGACAGGCGCTTGCCGGTGCCGAACCCGAAGGTCTGCGCCCCCGCGTTCAGGGCGTCCATCGCCGTATCAACGCGCGAATACCACGCCTGCCCGTCCTTGCCCAAGTCGCCCGCCGCGGCGACGATCAGCCATTTCTCGGCGCGGGTCATGGCGACGTATAGCAGGCGATCACGTTCGGCCTGCTCTTGTTCGGCGGCGGCGGTGGTGGCGGCTTGCAGGCGCGCGGGCAGGGATTTGCCGTTCAGTTTCCACAGGGCCTGACCCTGATCCACGATCACGGAATCAGCACCGCGCAGGTTGCGCTTGCCGGTGTCGGGCAAGATCACGATGGGCGACTCCAATCCCTTGGCGCCATGCACCGTCATCACGCGGATGCGGTTGCCGGCGCTGTCCATCTGGCGCTTGATCTCGAGATCGTCAGTTTCCATCCATTGCAGGAACCCCGTCAGGCTGGGCACGGCGCTCCGTTCATAGGCGAGCGCCTGCGCGAGGAAGGCGTTGATGCCGTCCTCGGCCTCGGGACCAAGGCGCGCCAGAAGGTGGCGGCGGCCCTGGTGGCGGGTCAGGATGCGTTCGATCAGGTCGTAAGGGCGCAGGAAATCGGTGTGATCGCGCAAATCGGTGAGCATCGCCAGCGTCTCGGGGTGCTCGGCCGAACGCTCACGCAGGGCGGGCCAGAGCCGCCCCTTGCGTGGCTGCGCGAGGGCGTAAAGCCGCGCCTCTGTCCAGCCCAGCAGCGGCGATTTGAGGGCGACGGCAAGCGACAGGTCGTCATCGGGCGTGGAGAGAAACGTCATCAGCGCCGCAAGGTCGCGCACGGCCAGTTCCGCCCCGACCTTCAGCCGGTCCGCGCCCGCGATGGCAAGGTGTTGTTCCTTGCAGGCGCGGATCACCTCCTGGAACAGGATCGAGCGACGCTGCACCAGGATCAGGAAATCGCCTTCGCGCACGGGGCGCATGGAATCGGGGGCGTATTCGGCTGGAATAGTCTCTTTTTCATCGATCATGCGCCGGATCTCGGCGGCGATCCGCTGCGCGAGCTGAACCATGTGATGCCGCTTGCCCAGGCGATCGACGGGGTCGTGCCAATCCTCTTCTTCGTCGTCGGTGCCGGAGGGTTCGATCAGCGGCCACAGATCGACACGGCCGGGCATGGTGGATTTGAAGGCGCGGTGGCGAGATCCGGCGGAAAACCCGGACGAGGTGCGACCCTCGAAGCATTGATCGACGAGGTCGAGGATTATTTGCGCCGAACGAAAGGAATGCTCCAACTCGAACGTGGCAAGGGGGCGGTCAGTGTCTTGTAGGC
>CAZOKA010000002.1:0-25809 GCA_964580265.1 uncultured Rhodobacterales bacterium
GTCGTCTCGCCCCGGATCACGCAGCCAAGCGCGACATAGCCGTCGAACTCCTTCATCCGCCCCGCCATGCCGATCGCCGTCGGCAGCTCCAGCGCGCCGGGCACCTCCACCGTCTCGTGAGTGCCGCCCGCCGCCTCAATCTCGGCACGGGCGCCGGTCAGCAGGTTGTCCGCGATATCGCGGTAGAACGGCGCCACCACGATCAGCATTTTCACCGGGCGGTCGAACTCCGGGCGCGGCAGGCTGCTATGCTCATCGGTTGCGGCCATCATGTCTCTCCTTGGGTTAGCGGTCGGGTGCCCACGATGGAGATGCCATAGGCATCGATCCCCAGGTAACGGGTGTCGGGGCTGTCGGTCAGCAGGATCAGCTCGTGCAGCCCCATAGTGGACATGATCTGCGCGCCCAGCCCGGTATGCTTGACCGTGCGCGGCCCGTCGTCATCCTCGGCGCGCATCAGCTTGGGGCGCGGCTCCCGGAACAGGAACACCGCGCCGCGGCCTTCTTCGGCGATGATCTCCATCGCGCGGGGCAGCTTCTGCTCGGGGACGGACAGGCCGATGCCAAGGATATCCTCCAATGCGTTCAGGGCATGCGCCCGCGCCAGGACGGGCCGGCCATCGGTCACATCGCCCTTGGTCAGCACCGCATGTTCCGTGCCACTGATCACGTCGGCGAAAATGCGCATCCGCCATTCCCCGCCATAGGCTGAGGAGACCATCTCGCTGCGCGTCTCGCGCACCAGGTTGTCATGCTTGTGACGATAGGCGATCAGGTCCGATATCGTGCCGATCTTCAGGCCGTGCGCGCGCGCGACCTCCACCAAGTCGGGCAGACGCGCCATGGTGCCGTCTTCCTTCATGATCTCGCAGATTACGCCGGCGGGCTTCAGCCCCGCCAGCCGCGCGATGTCCACCGCGGCCTCGGTATGACCCGCCCGCACAAGGACGCCGCCATTGCGCGCCCTGAGCGGGAAAACGTGCCCCGGCGTGGCGATGCTGGCGGCGGTGTTCTGCTCGTTGATCGCGGTCTCGATGGTCAGCGCCCTGTCGCCGGCCGAGATGCCGGTGGTCACGCCCTCGCGCGCCTCGATCGACACGGTGAACGCCGTCTCGTGGCGGGACGAGTTGTTCACCGCCATCATCGGCAGGCCCAATTGATCGACCCGCTCCGACGTCATCGGCAAGCAGATCAGGCCGCGCCCATGCGTCGCCATGAAATTGACGGCCTGCGCATCGGCGAACTCGGCCGCGATGACAAGATCGCCCTCGTTCTCGCGGTCCTCGTGGTCAACCAGGATGAACATCCGCCCCGCGCGCGCATCTTCAATGATGTCCTCGATCGGGCTGATCGCCGCGCGCATGGTTTCCTCGACCGGGCCGGGGGTTTCGAACGGTTTGCTGTCAGACATGGGACTCCCCTGGATTTATCCCCGCCAGATAGCCCGCCCGGCCACGGAATGCCAGTCAAACCTGACGTGACCGGGCGCCGTGCCCTACCCCTGGAACTGCCACAACGCCGGCAGAAAGCGATAGCCATCCGCCTCGCGCAGGACATGCCCCACCCCCGGGAACGGAAAGTGATAGCCCAGCACGCTGATCCGGTCGGCAGCGGCCATGTCCAGAAGGCGCATCCGCGTCTCGACGGTCTGCGGACCGTCCGAATCGAACCCGTTGAACCACCCCGGCCGGGCAAAACTCAGATGCGCGTGCGTCATCGCGTCGCCAAGCGCCATCAACTGTTTTCCGCCGCTTTCCACGACAACGCTCATGTGCCCCGGCGTATGGCCGGGCGTATTGATCACGCGAATGCCCGGCGCCACCTCGTAACCGTCGCTGGCCATCGTCCATTCGGCCCCGTCCACGTTGATCGAATTGACCGCACCCAGCACGAATTGCTGATCCTCCGCCGGCACTTGGTCAACCAGCCCGTCCTGCGTCCAGTAGGCATGCTCGGCCTCGCCGATCACGTATTCGGCATCTGGGATGATCGCCTCGTCGAACCCGTCGCGAATACCCCAGATATGATCGGGATGGGCATGGGTGATGATGACATGGGTCACGTCATAAGGGTCAATCCCCGCTTCGGCCATGTTGTCCATCAACCGGCCCGTCGTGTTCATGAACCGGTTGCCCGATCCCACATCGACCAGAACCTTGGCATCGCCCAGCTCGATGAACAGGTGGTTGGTGTGCGAATATCCCATTTCCGGCGACAGGAAATGCCGCTTCAGGAAGGCCTGAACATCCTCGGGATCGGCATTCACCCCCGTGCCGTCCGTGGGCAGCGAGAAATAGCCGTCCGACAGGATGGTCAGCTTCGCCTCGCCCAGGGTGAATCGGAAATGCGCGGGGTTCTTGCCCGCCGGCGCTCCCAGTTGCGCCCGCGCGGCCGCGGGCAGGGCAAACGCCGGCGCCATCGCAGCCATCTTCAGGATATCGCGGCGTCCGGGTTTCAATAGCGTCATGAATCTGTCCTCCCGTTTGGTTCGGACAGAGCATAGGGCATACACACCACAACGCAATTTAATTTGTGAATATGTTAACCGTGGCGCACCGGCGCGCAGGCCGCGCTATGCGCTCATCTCCGCCAGCCGCGCCACGTAGCGCGCCATGGTGTCGATCTCCAGGTTCACATCGTCTCCCTCGGCCACGTCTCCCCAGGTCGTGACCTGCTTGGTATGCGGGATGAAATTGATCCCGAAATCGCACCCGTCCACCTCGTTCACAGTCAGCGACGTGCCATTCAACGCGACCGAGCCCTTGGGCGCGATGAACCGCGCCAACTCCTTTGGCGCGCGCAACGTCACGCGCGTACTGTCGCCCTCGTCCGTCACCGACACGACACGCGCCAACCCATCCACGTGGCCCGACACGATATGCCCGCCCAGCTCGTCCCCGACCTTCAGCGCCCGCTCCAGGTTCACGCGCCGCCCCTCGGTCCAACCGCCCAGGTTCGTGCGCGCCACCGTCTCGGCCGAGATGTCAACGTCGAACCAATCCTCGCCCATCTCGACAACCGTCAGGCACACCCCGTCGCAGGCGATGGATGCCCCCAGATCGACGCCCGCCATGTCGTAATGGGTGCCGATGCGCGCCCGCAGATCGCCGCGATTTTCCAGGCTGCGAACCTCGCCGATATCCGTGATGATGCCGGTGAACATGGAAACCTCTCCCGATAATGCGCAGCATTCCCGCCGCCTTGCCTGACCTAGCCCCCCGCGCCGCGCGAGGCAAGTTTAGTCACCATTGCGCCTTACTTTCGTCGTCCACCATCGCTATCAACATGACATGACCGATCGCGGCGCACCACCGGCAAGCATTCCCCCCGGCACGCAGCAGCGCGCCGACCCGCGCGTGTTCCTGTTCCTGCAAGGGCCGCACGGCCCGTTCTTCAGCCAGCTTGGCACAATGCTGCGCCGCACCGGTGCGCAAGTCTGGCGCGTCGGCTTCAACGCCGGCGACAGGGCGTTCTGGCCCCACCGCAACAGCTACATCCCCTTTCGCGGCCACGCCGCCGACTGGCCCGATACGCTGTCGGCGCTTCTGCACGACAAGGGCGTCACCGATCTCGTGCTTTATGGAGACACCCGCACCATTCACACGCAAGCCATCAGCATCGCCCAACACCGCGGCCTGCGCGTGCACGTCTTCGAAGAGGGCTATCTGCGCCCCTACTGGGTCAGCTACGAGCGCGACGGCGCCAACGGCCATTCGCAGCTGATGCACACCTCCGTGGACGACATGCGCACCGCGCTGGACCAAAGCGATGCCGAGGCCCTCGCCGCCCCGGCCCGCTGGGGCGACATGCGTCAGCATATCTTCTACGGGGCGCTCTATCACTGGTTCGTCATGTGCACCAATCGCGGCTATCGTAATTTCCGGCCGCACCGCGATCTCAGCGTGACAAGCGAATTCCGGCTCTACCTGCGGCGCCTTCTGTTGATGCCGTTCCACGCGGCCGAACGGCGCCTGACAACGCTGCGCATCCGGATGGGCAGGTTTCCCTACCACGTCGCCCTGCTGCAACTCGAACACGATTCCAGCTTTCGCGTCCATTCACCATTCACCAGCATGACCGAATTCCTCGACCAGGTGATCGGGGAATTCGCACGCGGCGCGCCGGCGCATCACCACCTGGTCATCAAGGCCCACCCGCTTGAAGACGGGCGCATCAACCTGCGCCGCGAAGTCGCGTACCTGTCCGCACGCGCGGGCGTGACGGACCGGGTGCATTTCCTGCTGGGCGGGAAGCTGGCGCAACTCCTCGACGAGGCGCGCAGCGCCGTCACCGTGAATTCCACCGCCGGGCAGCAGGTGCTGTGGCGCGGCTTGCCGCTCAAGGTTTACGGCGATGCCGTCTATGCCAAACCCGAATTCATATCGGATCAGCCGCTCGCAGCCTTCTTCACGGGGGCAAAACGCCCCGACAGGCGTGCCTACGACATCTTTCGCCGCTACCTTCTGGAAACCAGCCAGGTGCCCGGCGGATACTATTCCGCCCGCGGGCGCCGGCAACTTCTGCGCCACGTCGTCGACATGATGCTCAGCGACGAGGACCCCTACCAGGCCCTTGCCTCCGGCAACGCGGCCCCAAGGCAACAGTTGCGGCTGGTGCGCTGAACGGCACAATCTCTAGCGCTGGATTTTCACCACATGATCCGTTAGGCTGACCGAAAAAATCGAGGCAGAACAATAACAGGTCGAGGAGACCGAGCAGTGAAACCCCTTGCCAGCCGCTGGGCGCGGTCATTCGCCCTTCTGGCCGCAGTGTCGCTTGTTGCGTCATGTGGTCTGCCCCGCGTGGGCCCGAACAAACGCGAGATTTTCGCTGGCTCAGTGCAGCGCGAAGGCGATGCCTTCATTGTCGCCGTCAACGACCGCGTCACCCGCGCGACCGCGGTGGTGCCCTCGCTCGGCTTTTCCGACGCATTCAAACGGGCCGGGCAACTTGGGTCGGACACGATCCGCCCCGGCGACATCTTGGGTCTGACCATCTGGGAAAACGTGGATGATGGCCTGCTGTCGGGCGAGGCGGCGAATTCCACCGCGCTTGAACAGGTGCAGGTGGACGGTGCCGGGTTTATCTTCGTCCCCTATGCCGGCCGTATCCGCGCCGCCGGCAACTCCCCCGAAGCCCTGCGGCGCATCATCACCGAGAAGCTGGCCGTGCAAACGCCCGACCCCCAGGTCGAGGTGCGTCGCCTTGCTGGCGACGGAGCGACCGTGTCGCTGGTTGGCGCCGTCGGCGGCCAGGGCGTCTACCCCATTGAGCGGCCCACCCGGACCCTGGCCTCGATGCTGGCCAAGGCGGGCGGCGTCACCATCGAGCCCGAGATCGCGCAGGTTACCGTCATTCGCAATGGCGAGCGTGGCACCGTCTGGTTCGAAGACCTCTACGATCACCCCGAATACGACATCGCCCTGCGCCCCGGCGATCGCATCCTGGTCGAGGGTGACACCCGCTCTTTCACCGCGCTTGGCGCGACCGGCGCGCAATCGCGCGTGCGCTTTGAAAGCCAGACACTCTCGGGCATCGAGGCGATCGCGCAGGTTGGCGGGCTGATGTCCAATGCCGCCGATCCGACAGGCGTGTTCATCATGCGCAACGAGCCCGCCGAGATTGCCAACATGGTGCTGGGGCGCAGCGATCTGCAAGGTGCACAGCGCATGGTCTACGTGCTGGATTTGACCGAGCCGAACGGCATGTTCATGGCCCGCGATTTCGCCGTGCGCGATGGCGATACGCTCTATGTGACCGAGGCGCCATTCACCCAGTGGAACAAGACGATCTCAGCGATGACCGGATCACTCGGGGCGGTCAACACCTTGTCGAACGCCTCCGGCAACTGACCGGGGTAATGACGCAGGCAACCGACACCGGCACCACGGCGCGGCGGCTGTGCCACCTCAGCGGCGGGTTCGTGTGGCAACGCCGCCTTCGGCGCATCCTGCACCTGGCAGGCCACGATCTGCGCCTCGGCTGGCCCCGCGCCGGCGACCAGGTCGCGGTCTGGGGTCACGCGCCCCGTGCGCGGCGCGGCGAATGGCTGGCCGCGCGCACCGGCGCGCCCCTCTTGCGGATCGAAGACGCCTTCCTGCGCTCGGTCCACCCTGGCCGCGCCGGCGGCGAGCCGCCCATAGGCCTGCTGCTGGACGACCGCGCCATGCACTACGACCCGGCGCAACCCTCCCGGCTGGAGCGTATCCTTGCCGAGCACCCGCTCGACGACTCCGCCCTGCTGAACCGCGCGCGCGGTGCCATGGCGCGCCTGCGCGAGGCGGACCTGAGCAAGTACAACGCCCACGATCCGCACCTGCCCCCCCCGCCGCCGGGCTACGTGCTGGTGATCGACCAGACGCGCGACGACGCTGCCGTGCGGATTGGCGGCGCCGATGCCAACACGTTCCGCGAGATGCTCTTTCACGCGCAGACCGATCACCCCGGCGCCCCCATCGTGATCAAGACGCACCCCGACACCGCCAGCGGCGCGCGGGCGGGCTACTTCACCGCCCAAAGCGCCAAGGCCGACCCCGCGCGCATCACCCTGTGCACCGAACCGATCAGCCCCCATGCCCTGCTCGAAGGCGCAGTGGCGGTCTACACGGTATCCTCGCAGATGGGATTCGAGGCAATCATGGCCGGGCACCGCCCGCATGTCTTCGGCCAACCCTTCTACGCCGGCTGGGGCCTCAGCCACGATACCCGCCCGATCACCCGTCGTCAGCGACGCCTGACCCGCACGCAACTCTTCGCCGCGGCGATGATCCTATACCCGCTCTGGTACGATCCCTGCCGCGACAGGCTGTGCACCCTGGAACAGGCGATTGACCAACTCGAAGCCGAAACCCGCGCCTGGCGCGAGGATCGGCACGGCTGGCGCGCGCGCGGCATGCGCCTGTGGAAACGCGGGCCACTCAACCGCTTCTTCGGACAAGTCCACGCGGTGCGCTTCGATCAGGGCACGAACGCCGCCAAGGACGGCCGCCGCACGATGGTGTGGGCCGGACACGCCGCCGCGGAAGATGACTCCGTGCGCGTCGAGGACGGGTTTCTGCGCTCCAGCGGCCTGGGGGCCGAGCTGGTCGCGCCGCTGTCGCTGGTCTGCGACGATCTGGGCATTTACTACGACCCCGCCCGCGAAAGCCGCCTGGAACGGCTGATTGCCGCGCGGGAAACCCTGCGCCCGGACCAACAGGCACGCGCCGAAAACCTGATCGCCACGCTGCGCGGCGGCGGGGTCAGCAAGTACAACCTGCAAGGAGCCGCCCAGCCTCCGCTGCCCGTCGGCCGGCGCATCATGGTCGCCGGGCAGGTCGAGGATGACGCGTCGATCCGCGCCGGAGCCACCGGATCAGTGCGCACCAACCTGGATCTGCTGCGTGCCGCGCGCGCGGCCAACCCGGACGCGGTGATCCTCTACAAGCCGCACCCGGACGTCGAGGCCGGCCTGCGCCGCGGCGCCCTGCCGCCGGACGCGGCCACCGGCCTGGCGGACATGGTGCTGCACCACGCCGACCCGATCGCGCTCCTGAACGACGTGCAGGGACTGTGGACAATGACCTCGCTGCTGGGGTTCGAGGCCCTCTTGCGCGACGTGCCCGTCACAACCCTCGGGGCACCGTTCTATGCCGGATGGGGCCTGACCGATCATCGCGGCCCGACCATCCCCCGCCGGCAGGCGCGGCCCACCATCGCCGGCCTCACCCATGCCGCCCTGATCGACTACCCGCGTTACATGGACCCGCTCACCGACCTGCCCTGCCCGGCCGAGGTGGTCGCCGAGCGCCTGCGCGACCGCGTCCACGCACGCGGCGGTCTGGCAATTCGGCTGCTAGCCAAGGCACAAGGCGCGCTGGCCAGCCAAGCCCACCTGTGGCGCTAAAACAATCCAGCGGCGCGCGGCTACGCCGCGCACATGCATGTCTCGCCTTTGCCCTTCGGGCACCGGCTCGAGGGATGGCTTCGGTGTGACGCAACAAACCAGGTCGCAGCACCAAGGAGCCACGGCGCGCGCCTCCGGCGGGAGTATTTCGGGCAAGATGAAGGATATGAGCCGTCCGGGGATTGCTTCTGGCCGAAAATGCTCCCGAGGGAGGCGCCGGGGACAGAGCCCCTGCATCGGCGCTCAGCCGCGCCGCCAGCAGTGCAGCACGTCCGGCCCGATGGCGCGGCTTTCCGCCAGCACCAGCCGTGGCGCATCGCCGAGCCGCTCAAGCCCCAGTGCGCCGATGGCCGGTTGTCCTTCGGCACCAAGCGCGACACCGGCGGTGATACATATCACTTCGTCCACCAGCCCCGCCATCAGCAGCGAGGCCGCCAGCGCTCCGCCGCCTTCGCAGAACACCCGCGTCAGCCCCTCGGCGCCAAGCGCGCGCAGCATCGCCTCCGGATCTATCTGCTGACCTCTGGCCGCGCAGGGCAGCAGGCGCGCGCCCAGTCCCGCCCAGGCTTCACGCGTCATCGGATCAGTGCGATCACCGTGGCATAGCCACAGTGGCACCTGTCGCGCGCTCTGCGCCAGTTGGCCAGTCAGCGGCAGGTCCAATCGCCGCGAGGCGACCACGCGCACCGGTTGACGCGCTACCGGACCAAGGCCGCGCACCGTCAGCATCGGATCATCCGCGCGCGCCGTGCCCGCGCCCACCAGCACCGCGTCATATCTGGCGCGCATCGCGTGCACCGCGCGCCGCGCCTGCGGGCCGGTGATCCATTGGCTTTCGCCGGTGGCAGTGGCAATGCGGCCATCAACGCTGGTGGCCAGCTTGAGCGTCAGCCACGGCCGCCCCGCCTCGCGGCTGAGGAAAAACCCCGCCAGGTCATGCGCCGCACGGTCGGCCAGCACGCCCGTCGTCACCTCGACCCCCGCCGCGCGCAGCATCTCGAACCCGCGCCCGGACACGCGCGGATCGCTGTCTTGCAGCGGCACCACCACGCGCGCGACGCCCGCGTCGATCAGCGCCTGCGCGCACGGCGGGGTCTGACCGTGATGGGCGCAGGGCTCAAGCGTGACATGGGCGGTGGCGCCGCGTGCGCGCGCGCCGGCCTGCGCCAACGCGGCCACCTCGGCATGGGGTCGCCCACCCGGCGCGGTCCAGCCGCGACCCAGGATGCGCCCGTCCTTCTCGATCACGCAGCCGACGGCTGGGTTGGGCCACGCGTTACCCTGAGCCCGCCGGCCCAGCGACAGGGCCAGCGCCATGAAACGTGCGTCCGCATTGGTCACCTTATCCGGGCTCACTCTTCGGGGGGCACGTCCGGGCGCAGCTCCGACACGAACTTGTCGAAATCCTCTACCGCCTGGAAGTTCTTGTAGACGCTGGCAAACCGGACATAGGCCACGGTATCGATCCGTGCCAGGCTTTCCATCACGATCTCGCCGATCACCTTCGAGGGGATGTCGGTATCGCCCATGCTTTCAAGCCGGCGCACGATGCCCGATACCATCTGGTCGATCCGCTCGGGTTCGATCGGGCGTTTCTGAAGCGAGATACGCACCGACCGTTCCAACTTGTCGCGGTCGAAATCCTCGCGTCGGCCGTTGGATTTGACTACCACCAGATCGCGCAGTTGCACGCGCTCATAGGTGGTGAAGCGCCCGCCGCATGCTGGGCAGAACCGACGTCGCCGGATCGATACATGATCCTCTGCCGGGCGTGAATCCTTGACCTGTGTGTCCATGTTTCCGCAAAACGGGCAGCGCATAGCCGATCCCCTTGTTGTCGTCTCTGCCTCGGTTTCTGGGGTTCGCGCCCCAGTTATCCACAGGCACTATAGGCCAGCCGCAAGGTTTTGGGTAGGGGAGAAATGCAGCCTCTAGATAGGCGAAATGACCCGCGCGTCTCAAGGGCAGAGCGGGCAATCGGGCTTCTCCCGCAGGCCCCGGCACAGGTTGAAGGCGTGGCTGGTGGACAGGTTGAACCCCCGCCGCGATACCGAGACCGAGAACACCCCCGCATCGCCCGGACGCGGCCCCGCGCGCACCTCGGGCGTAGGGGCGACGGTGAACCCGACGCCCTTGCGCGCCGGCTCGTGCACACTGCGCGACAGGGGGCGCGAGATGAAAATTCGGCGGCTGAAATCGGGGCCAAGACGCGCCTGCGCATATTCGGCGGCGGCGCACCATATCTCGCTCGGCCCCGCCCCGCGCGAGGCAACCACCTCGTACACGCCCGCACGCTCAAGCGCGTAAACACGCAGCAGGTTCGTGGCGGTGAACCGGTCGCCGGCGCTCGCCGGGGCCGCGGCCAAAGCCAGCATCGCCAGCAGGGCGGCGCGCGTAAACGGCAGAACTGTTTGATTTGCGATCATCGGATTCAATCCTCGATGGCTATATCCCAAACCTAGCGGGTTGCCCCGCGCAGGCAAGCCATCCCTACCCGCGAGACAGGTGCGCGGCAATCTGCCGCCGATGCGGGACGCTGCGGTGCTCAAACAGGTAAATGCCCTGCCATGTGCCCAGCACCGCGCGCCCATCCGCCACCGGGATCGACAGGCTGACGGGCATCATCGCGGCCTTGATATGGGCGGGCATGTCGTCGGGCCCCTCGGAGCGGTGGCGCAGGTACCCCATCGCCGGATCGTCAGCGTGCGGCACCAACCTGTCAAAGAACGCGCGCAGATCGGCCTGCACATCGGGATCCGCGTTTTCCTGTATCAGCAGGCTGGCCGACGTGTGGCGCACGAACAGCGTCAGCACCCCGTCGCCCCCCAGCCCGCGCAGCCACTCACACACCCGCGGCGTTATCTCATATAGGCCCGCACCCTGCGTGGTCACGGTGAATGTCACATGGTCCGGCATCACGCCTCCGCGTCATCGTCCACGTCGTCGCCCGCATCGCCCTGATCCTCGATCGCGCCGCCATCCTTGCTCTGCACGGCGATGCTCTTGCTGGTCTTCGCGCCCAGCTCACGCAGTTTCTCCACCTGCCCGATCACGTTGCCCGACCCGGTTGAAAGCCGGCTCATCGCGGTACCATGCGCGCGCGCGGCCTGGTCAAGGCGCGTGCCCACCTCCTGCATCGCATCGACGAAGCCCGCCACCTTGTCATAAAGCCGCCCGGCGCGGTCGGCGATCTCTTCGGCGTTGCGGGTGCGCCGCTCGACCGCCCAGACATTCTCGATAGTGCGCAGCGCCATCATCAGGGTCGTCGGCGTGGCAATCGTCACATGCCGTTCCAGCGCGTAACCGGTCAAATCTCCCTGTGCGCGCAACGCCTCCGATAGCGCACCCTCGATCGGCAGAAACATCACCACGTAATCCACCGTTTCATCCGTGACCCGGTGATAGGCCTTCGACGACAGCCCGTCGATATGCGCCTTCATCGCCGTCAGGTGCTGGCGCAGGGCGACGGCGCGCTCCTCGTCCGTCTCGGCATTGACCGCGCGCTCATAAGCCACCAGCGACACCTTGGAGTCGATCACAAGGCTTTTTGATCCCGGCAGGCGCACCACCACGTCGGGGCGATAGCGGCGCCCCTCCTCGTCGGTGGCGTGGCTTTGGGTGAAATATTCCTCGCCCTCGCGCAGACCCGACCGCTCCAGCAGGCTGGTCAGGATCATTTCGCCCCATGCGCCCTGCTGCCGGGTGTCACCCTTCAGGGCGCGGGTCAGGTTCACCGCCTGGTCGGAAATCGCCTGCGATTTGGCCGATAGCTGCTCGATCTCGGTTTTCAGGCGTTCACGCTCCTTGGCGGCGCCCTGGTGGGCATGGCGCAACTCCGTCTCGAACTTGCCGACATTCTCGCGCAGTGGCTTCAAAAGCGCCTCAAGCCTCTCGTGACTCAGCTTGGACAGTGTCTCGCCCTGGGTCTTGACCGAATGATCGGCCAGCGCCTTGAACCGCGTCTCCATGTCCTCGCGCACCGATTTCAGCAGCTTGAGCTGCTCTTCGCCGGCCTCCCTCTCCTTCTCCAGGGTGGTTTTCAACTCGCCGATGCGTGTGTCGCGCGCGGCAACCTCCCGGCGCTCATGCTCCAGCGCGCGGCGCTCGGCATCAAGCGCGGCCCGCAGTTCCTCATGCGCGCGGCGGGCTAACTCCTCTTGCTGAGCGCGATAGGCCGCCGCATCGGCCTCGCGCTGCTCTGCGGCACTGGCGCGCTCTTCTAGTCGGGCCAGCGTCACTTGCGCCACCGCCAAGTCCGCACGCGCCCGCGCCACGCGCCGCACCGCCCAAAACAGCGCCACCAACGCGAAGACAGCCGCGGCGAACAGGGTCAAGCTCGTCATTGAAATGGTTGAAAAGTCAGGCATTCGATGTACCCTGTGGATGTGAGCGGTCAGAATGTTCGCGTTCTGTCCCATACGTCAACCCCTGATCGCCAAACAGGCGGTCACCTGACCCTTGTTGAAGCTCTCCGGCCCGCCCCGGAGCGCGATATCGGAGGCAAGAGGCCCGATGACCGACTTATCCTCGAAACAAGTGCTGGTTTCCGGTCGCGTACAGGGTGTGTCCTATCGTGCCTGGACGCAACGCGCCGCGCGCCGGCGCGGTGTCAAGGGCTGGGTGCGCAACATGCCGGACGGCACGGTGCTCGCGCATCTTGAAGGCCCCGAGAACGCCGTGCGCGGCCTGATCAATGATTTGCGCAGCGGCCCGTCATTGGCCAGCGTCACCGATATCAAGCAAACCCCCGCACCCCCCGAAGAGGCCGAATCGTTCGAAGTGATCGGGTAACACTATAGCCCGCAGTGCGAAAAATTAACCGATATACATCAATAGGTTACTCTGCGAACTTCACAATGAAGCGCGAACTTGCCGTATCATGAATGATACTGGTCATTGGTCCAGGAAAGACCTCAATTTCCGGCTGCGGCTGGGATGCTTCAGTTTCCTCAATGCTTTCGCCTCGATCTGCCGGATTCTTTCCCGCGTCACGCTGAATTGCTGACCCACTTCCTCCAGCGTGTGATCGGTGTTCATCCCGATCCCGAACCGCATGCGAAGCACCCTCTCCTCACGCGGCGTCAGGCTCGACAGAACCCGCGTGGTGGTTTCCTTGAGGTTGTCCTGGATCGCGGCATCCAACGGCAAAACCGCATTCTTGTCCTCGATAAAATCGCCAAGCTGACTGTCTTCCTCGTCCCCGATGGGGGTTTCCAGGCTGATAGGCTCCTTGGCGATCTTCATCACCTTGCGAACCTTCTCCAGCGGCATCTGAAGCTTTTCGGCCAGTTCCTCCGGCGTCGGCTCGCGGCCGATCTCGTGCAGCATCTGACGCCCTGTGCGGACCAGCTTGTTGATCGTCTCGATCATATGGACCGGGATGCGGATCGTGCGCGCCTGATCGGCAATCGAGCGGGTGATCGCCTGCCGAATCCACCACGTCGCGTAAGTGCTGAACTTGTAGCCGCGGCGGTATTCGAATTTGTCCACCGCCTTCATCAGGCCGATGTTGCCCTCTTGGATCAGGTCCAGGAATTGCAGGCCCCGGTTGGTGTATTTCTTGGCGATCGAAATCACCAGCCGCAGGTTTGCCTCGACCATTTCCTTCTTGGCGACGCGTGCCTCTTTCTCGCCCTTCTGGACCTGCTGAACGATGCGCCGGAACTCGGAAATATCCAGGCCCACATACTGCCCCACCTGCGCCATGTCGGCGCGCAGCGCCTCGGCCTTGTCGGTGGACCGCTCGATGAACGCCTGCCAGCCGCGCCCCGGCTTCTCGGCCATCCTCTCAAGCCAGTTGGGATCCAGCTCGTAACCGCGATAGCAGTCGATGAACTCTCGGCGGTTGATCCGCGCTTGATCCGCCAGCTTCACCATCGCGCTGTCGATCTGCATGATGCGCCGGTTGATGCCGTAAAGCTGATCGATCAGCGCCTCGATCCGGTTGTTGTGCAGGTGCAGGTCGTTGACCAGCGCGACGATCTCGGCGCGCAGTTTCTGGTAGGTTGCCTCGTCCTTTTCCGAGAACGAGGAATCCTCGTTCAGGGTGGCGGAAATGCGGCTGTCCTGCATTTCCGACAGCATGGCGTAATCCTCGGCGATGCGGTCCAACGCCTCAAGAACGCGCGGCTTGAGCGCGGCCTCCATCGCGGCAAGGCTCATGTTGGCCTGCTCTTCTTCCTCGTCGGTGTCGTCGTCCTTTGCGATCGGATTGCCATCGGCATCGTATTCGGGTTGCTTCTCGGACTCGTCCCGCGCCGGTGGCGCGGTGACGTTCGCCGCCTCGACGGTGGGATCGACCGGCGCAACCGCGGCATCGGCATCCTCACCAAGCTGGGTGCCGAATGTGGCGTCCAAATCGATCACGTCACGCAGCAAAATATCCTCGGACAAAAGCTCGTCGCGCCAGATCGTGATCGCCTGGAATGTCAGTGGGCTTTCGCACAGCCCGGCAATCATCGTGTTGCGCCCCGCCTCGATCCGCTTGGCGATCGCGATTTCGCCTTCGCGGCTCAGCAGCTCAACGCTGCCCATCTCGCGCAGGTACATGCGAACCGGATCGTCAGTGCGATCCAACTTGTCACTGCTACCCGAGGACAGCGCGACGTCACGATTGGACGCCGTTTCAACGATAGCGGTGGATTTGGAATCTTCCTCCTCGGCCTCTTCATCCTCGATGATGTTGATGCCCATCTCGGACAGCATCGACATGACATCCTCGATCTGCTCGGAGGAAACCTGCTCGGGCGGCAACACCTTGTTGAGCTGATCGTAAGTGATGAAGCCTTTTTCACGCGCCTCCGCGATCATCTTCTTGACGGCGTTCTGGCTCATGTCCAGCGACACCTCGGTGTCGGAAACATCTGGTTGCGTGTTCTCGGTGTCTTTTGCGGCCATGTAATGCTCCTGCACGGGTGGCTGACTGGTGCTCCGGGCGATTCGTGACCCGAATCAATAACGCGCACAACTGATTCGCGCACTCGTTTCCAGATTTCTTTAACGGTTCTCCATCGAAACCTCTAGCGCTTGGGTTTTTCGTGGCCAATTTGGTCCAGCAGCGCATCCAGTGCCCTGCGTTCGGTGCGATTGATTCGCGCCCCGTTTGGGCCGGTATCGTATTCGGTGCGATCCTCCTGTTGGCTGCGTATCGCCCTGTTGCGCATTTCAGCCGCCTGATGCAGCCGCCAAGTCAGCGCCTCGTCGGCAAGGCCCGTCACATCCTCCTCCGCCTCGGCCACTTCGGCATCCAGCCCGCGCAGCGCATCGATCTTGGCCAGTTCCTCGGCCACGGTCATGCGGGCCTTGTCGGCGTCGCCGGGGCTACGCACGGGCGGCGTAATGGCCACATGGGGCAATGACAGCAGATTTTCAAGCGCCTCCTCCCCCATGCGCCGCACAATGGCGGTGTGCAACGGGTCGGTGCCCATGTCTGCCGCAGCGCCGGCGGCGTGATCAAGAAGCAGATCGCGCAGCGCAGCGTGTTGGGGCGCGCGGCACTCCATCCTGTCCAGCTGCGCCTCGAATTCCGGTATGATGGCGGGCGTGCAGATCAATGCAGCAAGGATCACGGCCTCTCGCAGATGGTCCTGGGTGTATTTGTCACCCGATACCAACAACGAGGATTTGGTACCCGGCATCGCCGGCGCCGGGGCGGAAATCCACGCCCCGCGCCGGCCCACCCCTGACCTGCGGGGCGCACCACCCTGTCCGCGGCGCGGGTTGAACAGTGTCCAACGCATCTCCTTGATTGCCTGCCCGTAATGGCTGCGCAACGATGGATCGCGTATTTCACGCAGCTTTTCACGCAGGGCCTTGTCCAGGGTTGCGCGCCTTTCCGGGCTATCGAAATCGCGGCCTTCGGTTTCGCGCTGCCACAGCAGGTTGACCATCGGCATGGCCTGATCCAGCACCCCTTGCATGGCGCGCGCACCACCGGCGCGCAGCAGGTCGTCCGGATCCTTCCCCGGCGGCAGGATCGCAAACCGCAGCGATTGCCCCGCCTCCAGCAGCGGCAGGGCCAGGTCAATCAGGCGATAGGCAGCCCTCAAGCCCGCCGCATCGCCATCCAGCGCGATCACCGGCTCCTGCGCGATCCGCCAAAGTAGCTGCAACTGGGTCTCGGTCACCGCAGTGCCCAAGGGCGCCACCGCCGCACCAAAGCCCGCCTCGCTAAGCGCGATCACGTCCATGTAGCCCTCGGCCACGATCAGAGGCTGCCCCTTGCCGGCTGCCTCGCGCGCGGGTCCGTGATTATAAAGGGACCGCCCCTTGTCGAACAGCTCGGTCTCGGGGCTGTTGAGATACTTGGCATTATCAGCGGGGTCCATCGCACGTCCACCGAAGGCGATGCAGCGCCCGCGCGCATCGCGGATCGGGAACATGATACGACCGCGGAAAGTATCATAGCGCCGATCACCGGATTGCGCCGCTTTTGCCAACCCGCAATCGAGGATCAATTCATCGGACACCCCGGCGGATTTCAGATGGTCCCACAGCCCCTGCCAACTGTCGGGCGCAAATCCGATCTCAAATCGATCTTGCGCGCCCTGATCGAGTCCCCGGCGCTCCAGGTACTCTCGCGCCTCTGTCCCTGCCTGTGTCTGCAATTGCATGCGGAAATGGCGCAGAGCCATCTCCATCACCTCGGCCAGTTGACTGCGACGGTCGGCCTTCTGCTGTGCCTGCGGGTCACGCGCGGGCATCGACATGCCCGCCTCGCGCGCGAGGATCTCGACCGCCTCCATGAAATCAACGTTCTCGGTTTCTCTGACGAAGGAGATCGCATCGCCCTTGGCGTGGCAACCGAAGCAGTAATAGAACCCCTTGCGGTCATCGACGTGGAAGCTGGCCGTCTTTTCCTGGTGGAACGGGCACGGTGCCCACATGTCACCCTTGCCCTGATTGGACTTGCGGGTGTCCCAGATCACCTTGCGGCCAACCACCTGGCTTAGCGAGGTGCGTGTGCGCAGTTCATCAAGGAATCCGGGGGGCAAGCTCATGCCGCATAATATAGCCCGCGCCCTCCCGCTTGACCATGGGCCACGGTGCGGTCAGGAGTCGTATCCCACGCAAGCCGCCTCAAAGCTATCTGCCACGCCCGCACCAAGCTGCTCTTCAGGCAAAGAATAGATCCAATCGGCAAGGATTGGCACCTGCGCGACATAGCGATCATCCATGTCGGAATGCGTCTCGCGAACCGCCGGGATCGCGTCTTGTGCAGACGCACCGCCACTGCGTTGCGCCACCAACTCGCCAACCAGAGCAGCCTGCTGGCTGCAACGCGTGCTTTTTTCCTCTTCGGTTTCGGCCTGCGCGACGGGGGCACTCAAGGTCAAGATCAGGCCTATCGTTGCAAAGCGCATCATTGGGCACACCTGATTTCTAAAAAACTCTGCGCCTTGTTGTCAGCCGCCGGCGCGCGCTGCAACCCCTTGCATGGCCGCCCGCATCTCGTTCACCAGGGTGCCGGCCATCGCCCGGAAAACCATCACCTGGTAACTTTGTGCGCCGATGCGCGTGATTGATGCGGGCATGTGCGCCACCTCGCTGCGCGCGGTGTGCCCACGTTTGAACTGCCCCTCGCGCAAATCCAGCGGTGTCAGCCGCGCGAGGACATCGCGCGCGTCCACCCCCTCCAGCCGCGCCACTGCCCAGGCATCGGACTGATCGACCATCGCCGCCCATTCCAAGAGCGCCGGGTTCGGCGGTGGCCCCATCAACAGAACATGCGCATGACCGAACCACAGCGCCCGGCACCCTTCGCGCCCCGCGGCACGTCCCGCGCGGGGCCAGGCAACACCGTGCGCCTGTTTGAACTCGGGTGCCAACGCATCGCCCTGCCCCTTGTGCGGGCTAAACGCTGTCATCACCCCTGCTTCAACCTCGCTCAGGGTCAGCCCACCTACGCTTTGCGGCAACGCTCCCTCAAAAGGACTTTTGGCAGTCAACTCAACCACGTGCACGCCCTCCATCCGGATCGAAGAATGTGGGCGGGGTCACCTCGCACAACGCCTCGACCCCGCGCAGGTGATCGACCATTCGGATCACCTCGCCATACCGATCAGGCCCACGCTTGAGAAACCCGAGTCCAACGAAATGCCCCAGCGTCGGCGAAAACCCGACCGAAGTAACGTAGCCCTGATCATTCTCGCGCATGGCCGCGTCTGCCTCGTTGAACAGGTGCGCCCCGGCGGTCAATTGCCTGACCGCGCCAACCGGCTTCAACCCGACCAACCGTTCGCGATCAGGTTCGGTCAGACCGGGACGCGCGGCAGCAGCCTTGCCGATACAGTCCTTTTTCGCGCTGATCATCCGCTCCATCCCCAGGTCAAACGCCGTCGTGCGGCCGTGCAACTCGGCATGGGTCAGCAGGCCCTTTTCCAGCCGCAGCACATTGAGGGCCTCCATGCCATAAGCACCGCCGCCCATTTCCTCGGCACGAGCGACCAGCAGCCGGAACAGGCTATCGCCATACCGCGCCGGCACGGCGATCTCATAGGCATGTTCACCCGAGAACGAAATCCTGAACAGCCGCGCCGCGACATCGGCCAACATGACCACCCCGCAGCCCATGAAGGGAAAGCTCTCGCTATCGACAGGCGAATCCAGCACCCCGTTGAGCAACTCGCGCGATTTTGGCCCAGCAACCGCGAACTGCGCCCACTGTTCAGTGACGGAGATCATGGAAACGTCCCAATCGGGGCACAGGCACTGGTGCACGAATTCCAGGTGACGCATCACCTGCCCCGCCGCGGCGGTGGTGGTGGTCATCACGAAATGATCCTCTCCCAGCCGCGCCGTGGTCCCGTCATCCATGACATGCCCGTCCTCGCGCAGCATCACGCCATAACGTACGCGCCCCACCTTCAGCGTTGAAAAGGTGTTGGTATATACAAAATCCAGGAACCGCGCCGCATCGGCGCCCTGGATGTCGATCTTGCCCAGGGTCGAGACATCGGCAACGCCGACCGACTCTCGTACATGCGCCACCTCGCGGTCGCACGATTGGCGCCAGGTTGTCTCGCCCGCGCGGGGAAAATACGAGGGGCGATACCACAACCCCACCTCGATCATCGGCGCCCCCATGGCCAGCGATGCCGCATGGCTCGTGGTCAGACGGCGCGGGGCAAAGCCCTGCTCCTGCGCGCCCGCGCCCATTGCCGCGATCGGCACCGGCACGTAAGGTGGGCGGAACGTGGTGGTGCCTGTCTCGGGAATTGTGCGCCCCGTGGCGTCGGCCAGAACCGCCAGCGCGCCCACATTGGAATTCTTGCCCTGATCAGGAGCCATGCCTTGCGTTGTGTAGCGCTTCATGTGCTCGACGCTGCGAAAGTTTTCACGCGCCGCAAGGGTGACGTCCTTGACCGTCACGTCATTCTGGAAATCCAGCCACGCGCGTCCCTTGCCCGGCACCTGCCACAACGGGCTTATCCGGTATGGCGCATCGTCCGCTTTTGGCAAATCGGGCGCGTTGGCCGGCGCCTTCAGACCCAACTCGCGCAATACCGCGCGCGCCGCATCGGCGCCGCTGGCCATACAGGCCCGGGTAGACATCACCCCTGTGCAAGCACCCGCCGCCACCATCCCTGGCACCATGCCATCGCGAGGCACGAACCCGGCAATGTCTTCGCTCCACTCGGGTCGCCCCCCCATGTGGCAGGCCAGGTGCACCGACGGGTTCCAGCCGCCCGACATCGCCAGGCAATCGGCCTGTATCTTCTCGCGGCGCCCCGGCGCCACCTCGATCTCGACCGCCTCCAGCCCCTTGCGCCCGCGGCTACCGCAAACCTGGGCGCCGGCAAAAAATGGAACATCCAGGTCGCTGCGCGCATTGGGGCGCGAATCCACCAGCGCCGCCACGTGAACGCCCGCCGCGATCAAGTCTGCCGCAGTGCGGTGTGCGCCGTCATTGTTGCCGAAAATGGCCACGCGGCGCCCCGGCGCAACCGCCCAGCGATTGACGTAGGCACGCACCGCACCGGCCATCATGATGCCAGGGCGATCATTGCCGGCGAATGCCACCGGACGTTCCAGCGCCCCGGCCGCCAGCACCGCACGCCGCGCCACGATCCGCCAGAAGCATTCGCGCGGAGCGCCGGGGCGCGCCGCCACGTTCTCCGGCAGCCGTTCCAACGCGCCATAGCTGCCTTGATCATAGGCCCCGGTGACGGTGGTGCGCGTCATCACGCGCACGTTCTCCATCGCCGCCAACTCGACCTCCATGCCCGAGGCCCAGGCGTGGCCGGGCTTGCCATCTACATCTTCGCGCTCGGCGTTCAAGCGGCCGCCAACGCGAGTATCCTCGTCAGCCAGAATTACATCGGCGCCCGCACGTGCCGCCATCAGTGCCGCCATCAGCCCCGCAGGACCGCCGCCGATCACCAGCAGATCACAGTGGGCATGCGCCTTTTCGTAGCTATCACCGTTATGCACGCCCGACAGCGCGCCCAACCCGGCGGCCCGGCGAATGACAGGCTCATACAGCTTTTCCCAAAATGCGCGCGGCCACATGAATGTCTTGTAGTAGAACCCCGCGCTCAGAAACGGCGCGAACGCATCGTTCAGCGCCAGCAAATCCCAATCCAGAGAAGGCCACGCGTTCTGGCTCCGGGCGGCCAGCCCCTCATGCACCTCCAGCATCGTGGCACGCAGGTTCGGCTCCTGCCGACCGCCCTGCCCCACGGTCACCAACGCGTTGGGTTCCTCCGATCCCGCGGTCAACACGCCGCGCGGGCGATGATACTTGAACGAGCGGCCCATCAACCGCACCCCGTTGGCCAGCAGCGCCGACGCCAGCGTATCCCCCTCCAGCCCCGTATAATGACGACCGTCAAAGCTGAACCGCACCGTCTGATCGCGATCGATCAATCCCCCCTTCGGCAGCCTCATGATCCCGCCTCCTGAGCGCGCGATGCCAGGTCACTTCCCAGCATTTCATGCGTGACCGTATCCCGTGTGACCACCAGCCACGCGCCGCAGCCAACCTCATGATGCCACATCTCGCGCGTCGGCCCCGCCGGGTTGTCGCGGTTATGCAGGTAGTCATCCCATACCTGCTCCCCGGCATCGGGGGCAGGCCGATCAAGGGCCACCGATGCGCCCTGATAGTAGAACTCTCGGCGATCACGTTCGCCACAGATAGGGCAAGCGATCCTCATCCGAGTCTCCCTTGCTCCGCCACTGGCTTCATCTTGCTGCAAATACTCAAGAGTCCGTCCTTTCCCACAGGCGCCTCAGTGCAGGTTGTGCTGACTGCCGGTGCCTTCCTCGTCCATCAACCCGCGCCCGGTGCGGAACCGGTCCAGCCGGAAACCGGCCGCCGGTGCGTGCGGGCGATCCGTCGCCATCAAGTGGGCGAAACTGTAGCCCGACCCCGGCACCGCCTTGAAACCGCCGTAACACCAGCCGCAGTTCAGGTAGAGTCCTTCGACAGGAGCCTTGTCGATGACAGGCGACCCATCAGGCGTCATGTCCATGATCCCGCCCCAACTGCGAAGCACCCGCGCCTTGCCGATCATCGGCATGAGCGTCATGCCCGCCTCCATCACGTGCTCCATCATCGGCATGTTGCCGCGCTGCGCGTAGGAGGCATAGAAATCCAGGTCACCACCAAAGACCAACCCGCCCTTGTCGGACTGGCTGATATAGAAATGACCCATTCCGAAGCTGACCACGTGGTCGATGCACGGCTTCAGCCCCTCGGTGACGAAGGCCTGCAGGACATGACTTTCAATCGGCAGGCGCATATCGGCCATCGCCGCCACCTGCCCCGAGCGGCCCGCCACCACGATGCCCACCTTTTTCGCGCGTATCTCACCGCGCGTTGTCTGCACACCGGTGACGCGGCCCTGCTCGATGTCGATTCCCGTCACTTCGCAATTCTGGATCAGGTCCACACCGCGTTGATCGGCACCGCGCGCATAGCCCCACGCCACCGCGTCATGCCGGGCGGTCCCGCCGCGCGGATGATAAAGCCCGCCATAGACAGGAAACCGCGCATTGTCGAAATCCAGGTATGGCAAATGCCGGCGCACGCCCTCGCGATCCAGCAGTTCGGCATCATCACCCTGGTTGATCATCGCGTTGCCGCGCCGCGCGAAAGCATCTCGCTGCCCGTCCGAGTGAAACAGGTTGATCAACCCACGCTGCGAATGCATCACGTTGTAATTGAGTTCCTGCTCAAGCCCCTCCCACAGTTTCAGCGAATGACTGTAGAACTCAGAGTTGCCCGGCAGGAAATAATTGGCGCGCACGATGGTCGTGTTGCGCCCCACGTTGCCGCCCCCGATATAGCCCTTTTCCAGAACCGCGACATTGGTAAACCCGTGTTCGCGTGCCAGGTAGTAGGCCGTCGCCAAGCCGTGACCGCCACCGCCAATGATGATCATGTCATAGGCCGGTTTTGGTGCGGGGTCGCGCCAGTGGGGCCGCCAGCCCTTGTTGCCGGTCAACCCTTCCTTCAGAACGCGCAGTCCCGAAAAGCGCATGACGTCCCCCTCGTATCCGTGTTGGCCAACTGAACCAATTCCAGAACAGCATAGCAATGGGCAACTGCACCGGCAGCACGGGTTTTCGACATTCTCGGGTCAACGCGCGACGCACGTCAGCACCGATGGCGCGCATAGCGCCACGGGCGCTGAAGCGCACTTCAGAAAGTCTTGATCGGGTTGCGATCTTTCATACCGCCGCGCCGCAACGACGCCGCCATGGCGGGAATCACCTGCTCGATTGCAAGGCCGGTTTCAGATACCCTTGGCGCGATAGCTGGCCACCACGCGGCTTATCGCACATATATATGCAGCGGTGCGCAGATCATGAACATCGTCGCGCGCGTGCCAAACCTCGCGCATGGATTGATAGGCGATACGCATCGTGTCATCGAGTCCCGAACGCACCAGTTCAAGCTCGTCCGCCCCGCGCAGGTACTTTTCCTTGAACTCCGGTCGGATCGACCACGCATCGCCAAGGTAGCGGTCCAGCCGCTCCAACTCGTCCACGACCAGTTGATGCCGTGCCTCCTCCTGCCGGCGCTGCAGGCGACCGAACCTGATATGGCTGAGGTTCTTGACCCATTCGAAATAGGACACAGTCACACCACCGGCATTGGCATACATGTCGGGGATGATGATTGTGCCTTTCTCCCGCAAAATGTCATCGGCGCCGGCCGTGACCGGACCGTTCGCTGCCTCGATGATCAACGGCGCCTTGATCCGTTCCGCGTTGGATCGGTTGATTACCCCCTCCAGGGCCGCCGGGATCAGGATGTCGCATTCGGCCTCCAGAACGCTCGCCCCCTCGGCGGTATGCGTGGCATCGGGAAATCCTGTCACGCCGCCGTGCTTGACAATCCATTCGCGCACAGCATCCACGTTCAGGCCCTTTTCATTATACAATGCACCGTCGCGCTCGATTATTCCCGTGATCAACGCATTGTCTTCCTCGCGCAGGAACTTGGCCGCATGGAACCCCACGTTCCCCAGGCCCTGCACGATCACGCGCTTGCCTTCCAGTGTGCCGCTCAGGTTCGCGGCCGCGACATCCTCGGGGTGGCGGAAGAATTCGCGCAGCGCGAATTGTACGCCGCGCCCGGTCGCCTCGATCCGTCCCGCGATCCCGCCGTTGTCAAGGGGCTTGCCTGTTACACAGGCACGGCTGTTGATGTCCGTGGTGTTCATGCGTGCATACTGGTCCGCTATCCATGCCATTTCTCGTTCGCTCGTGCCCATGTCGGGGGCCGGCACGTTCTGCGCCGGATCGATCAGGTCACGCTTGATCAACTCGTAGGCAAATCTGCGCGTGATCAGTTCCAGTTCGTGAACATCCCATTCGCGCGGGTCGATGCACAGCCCCCCCTTGGACCCGCCGAAAGGCGCCTCGACCAGAGCGCATTTGTAGGTCATCAGTGCGGCGAGCGCCTCGACTTCGTCCTGGTTGACCTCCAACGCGTAGCGGATACCGCCCTTGACCGGCTCCATATGCTCGGAATGAACAGATCGATAACCGGTAAACGTATGCATCCGCCCGCGCAGGCGCACACCGAACCGCACCGTGTAGGTTGAGTTGGCAACGCGTATCTTTTCCTCCAGGCCCGGTGCGATATCCATAAGCGCCACGGCGCGGTTGAACATCAAATCTACGCTTTCGCGAAAGGTTGGCTCGTTGATCTCAGCCATCTCTAGGGGTCCTCCTGAGCGCAACCGCACAAATTGCGGACGCTGATCCTGAATTATGCATGCTTGCAAGGCAGTATGTAAAAGGTTGCGCGTTTGGCCCCAAAATGAAACCGTCAATCCGCGAATTCCTGCGAAAATTGCGACGAAAACGCACAGATTTTCAGGAAATTGACCGTATCATTGTCTCGGATCACCTTACAATATCAATAATTTGGACCTATTGTTTATTCGCATTCCTGAAAACGCAGACGTTCTGACGAAATCACGCCCAATTTCGGCCATCTTTACAGGTGATTAATAGCGATTGCTCTTCGCGTCATAGCGGAAAGCCGAATCGTCTTGTGGAAGAGGTATTTCTCATGCGGTCGCGTCAAGAAACGGAAGCAACGCGTTTAGGTACCCTGATGCGCAAACGGGTTCTGCATCACCTGCATCGTTTCGCGCGAGACGAAGACGGCGTCATGGTGATCCTGTCGATCTACATGTTCCTTATCATGATCCTGGTTGGCGGGATCGGTGTTGATCTCATGCGTTACGAGATGGAGCGGACACGCCTGCAGAACACACTGGATCGCGCAGTGTTGGCCGCAGCCGACCTTGACCAGACGCTGAACCCCAAAGACGTGGTGATGAACTATTTCGACAAGTCCGGCTTGGGCGACCGCCTGACACGCGACGATGTCACCGTCACCCAAGGTGTCGGCTATCGCATGGTGCAAGCCACCGCCAGAACCACCGTCAACACGCAATTCATGCACATGATGGGCGTCGACACCATGACCGCACCCGGCGCCGGTGCTGCCGAAGAAAGCATCGGCAGTGTCGAGGTGTCGCTGGTGCTGGACATCTCCGGTTCGATGAACAGCAATTCCCGCCTCAGCCGCCTGAAACCGGCGGCACGGGGGTTCGTCGATACCATTCTCGAGAATTCAGAAGAAGGCAAAGTATCGGTGTCGATCGTGCCTTATGCCACGCAGGTCAACGCCGGCAACACCCTGCTGGATCTATATACCACGACGAACGAGCATAGCTATTCGCACTGCGTGAACTTCATCGCCGATCAGTACAGCAAGCCGGACCTTTCACGCGACGTCGCGCTACAGCGCACGGCGCATTTCGATGTGTTCACCTATTCCGAAGATCCGATCAGCACGCCGGTCTGCCCGACACGGGCGGGGTCTGAAATCCTGTCTCTGTCGGGGGATCGCACGGAACTCTACAATCACATCAACAGCCTGAGCGCGGGCGGCAACACCTCGATCGATATCGGCATGAAGTGGGGCACGGCCCTGCTTGACCCCGGCACGCGCAGCGTGGTCAGCGACCTGGTAGCGGCGGGCGAGGTTACCTCCGATTTCGAAGGTCGCCCGGCCGACTATCGGGATGGCGAAACGCTCAAGATCGTGGTGCTGATGTCGGACGGCCAGAACACAAGCCAATACATGCTCAACCCGTCCCTGCGCGATGGCGACTCTGAGGTTTGGTACAATGCCGAGGAAGGCAAGTATTCCGTCTTCAAATTCGGACGGGAAACCTACGGAAGCGAACAGGATAAAAAATACTACTGGCCGCATTCCAACGACTGGCACGATCATCCCTATGGAAACGGAACCTACACCGTAAGCGGTAACAACGATTGCGGCTGGGAATGGCATAATGGCTGGCAATATGTCTGCAATGAGGATGAGGATGAAGTGTACGATGAACCCGGCACCGCCGTGCGCCTGACCTACCCGGAATTGTGGGCGCAGG
>CAZOKA010000003.1:0-4432 GCA_964580265.1 uncultured Rhodobacterales bacterium
GAGCCGGGGCCTCGCCGGCGACTACGCGGTCCCGGGTCAGGCCCGGGACGGGAGCATACGGCAATGAGACGTTTTTCATGGTTCAACGCCACCTCGCTGACGCTGGGGTTCGCGTTTCTCTACATCCCGATGATCATCCTGATCATCTTCAGCTTCAACTCGTCCAAGCTGGTCACTGTCTGGGCCGGATTCTCGACCCGCTGGTATGGTGAACTGCTCGGCAACGAGGCGTTCCTGGATGCCGCATGGGTGACACTGCAGGTGGCGGTGATCTCCTCGACCATCGCCACCGTGCTGGGCACGATGGCCGCGTCGGTCATGGTCCGCGGCGGGCGCTTCATGGGGCGCACCCTGTTTTCGGGGATGATTTATGCGCCACTGGTCATGCCCGAGGTGATCACCGGCCTGTCGCTGCTGCTGCTCTTCATCGGTATCGGCCTGGACCGGGGCGTGCTGACCATCGTGCTGGCGCATACCACGTTTTCAATGTGCTACGTGTCGGTGGTGGTCTCGGCGCGGCTGGTCAGTTTCGATCGGTCGCTGGAAGAAGCGGCGCTCGACCTGGGTTGCTCGCCGTTCGAGGCGTTCCGCCTCGTCACCCTGCCGATCATCGCGCCCGCGGTGATCTCGGGGTGGTTGCTGGCGTTCACGCTGTCGCTGGATGACCTTGTGATCGCGTCGTTCACGGCAGGGCCGTCGGCCACCACGCTGCCGATCAAGATCTTCAGCTCGATCCGCCTGGGCGTCAGCCCCGAGATCAACGCGCTGTCCACCATCATGATCGGCATCGTCGCGGTCGGTGTGGTCACCGCATCGCTGATCACCAAGCGTAACAGCCTTGCGCAACAACGTGATGAACAGGCTGCGGCACGCGCGACATGAGGCGGATCTTTCCCGCCCATGCCTATGGGGCCGCGCCGCTTGCGGATTGCTACTGGGCGCACACCGTTCCCGACGCCACGCTGCACCGGCCGCGCGCCGAAGGGGCGCTGACTGCTGACGTGGTGATCGTCGGGGCGGGTTTTACCGGCCTGTCCGCCGCCCTGCACCTTGCCGAGGGCGGCGCCGACGTGATCGTTCTCGACGCCGGGTTTCCCGGCTGGGGCGCTTCGGGGCGTAATGGCGGGTTTTGCTGCCTCGGCGGGGGCAAGATTGGGGACGCGGCCCTGCGCCGACACTATGGCGAAGATGCGCGCCGCGCCTGGCGCCGCGCCGAGGCGGACGCGGTCAGCCTTGCCGCCGATCTGATCGCACGTCATGGGATCAAGGCAGACACCCATTCGCAGGGCGAGACGATTCTTGCCCATAACACCCGGCAAATGCGGCGCCTGCGGGCCGCGGCGCCGGACATTGCCCACGATTATGACATCGAGCCCGAAATACTGGACGCCGCCGACCTGCCCGCGCAGGGCATGGCGGGGCCCTTCCATGGGGCGTTGACGATCCCGATCGGATTTGCCCTCAACCCGCGCAAATACATCGCCGGGCTGCTCGCGGCGGCCGAGAGCGCGGGTGCCCGGGTATATGGGCAAAGCCCTGTCAACGGCATCAAGCCTGGTGCAGGTGCTCTGCACCTGACCACGCCGCACGCCCAGATCGCGGCAAAGCGGGTGATCCTGGCGACCAACGGCTATTCTTCCGAGGACGTGCCCGCGTGGATGGCGGCGCGCTATCTGCCGGCGCAATCCAACGTTCTGGCAACGCGCCCCCTGGACCAGGCAGAACTTGACGCGGCGGGCTGGACCAGCCGCCAGATGGCCTATGACACGCGGAACCTGCTGCACTATTTCCGCCTGATGCCCGACAACCGCTTCTTGTTCGGGATGCGCGGCGGGTTGCTCAGCGGCCCAGCCGCCGATGCGCGCATCGCCCAACTGGCGCGCCGCCATTTCGAGACGATGTTCCCGGCCTGGTCGCATGTGGACACGCCGCATAGCTGGTCCGGGATGGTCTGTTTCTCCGCGCGCGCCCTGCCCTATTGCGGCCCTGTTCCGGGGCTGCCGGGCGCCTTTGCCGGGTTTGCCTACCACGGCAATGGCGTCGCCATGGGCAGCTATACCGGTGCCCTGCTGGCCGACCTGGCGCTGGACCGCCCCACGCGCCTGCCCTACCCCGAGGTCATGCGCGCGCCGGCGCGGCGGTTTCCATTGGGCCGGATGCGCCGGGCGCTGATGTGGCCCGCCTATGCCATGGCCGGGCTTTCCGATCTCTGAGCTGTGGCGCGCGCAAATTGACAGCCACCGAACCTTGGGCTACGCCGCGCCCTTCACGGATATCCATCGACAGGAACGGCAAGGCATGGCACGCAAACGCAAGGGGCGCGATATCTCGGGGTGGCTGGTGGTGGACAAGCCTGCCGGCGTCACATCGACATCGGTCGTGGGCAAGGTGCGCTGGGCGCTGAACGCCAACAAGGCCGGACATGCCGGCACGCTGGACCCCGAGGCGACAGGTGTTCTGGCCATCGCCCTGGGCGAGGCGACGAAAACCGTGCCCTACATCACCGACGCGCTCAAGGCGTACCGTTTTACCGTGCGGCTGGGACAGGCCACCAACACCGATGACACCGAGGGCGAAATCACGCATACCTCGGACCTGCGCCCCGATGACGCGCGGATCAAGGAGGCGTTGAACGCCTTTGTCGGGGACATCATGCAGGTTCCGCCGAAATATTCGGCGGTCAAGATCGACGGGCAGCGCGCCTACAAGCTGTCGCGCGCGGGCGAGGAGGTCGAGATCGCCGCGCGCCCGCTCTGGGTCGAGGAACTGGTGATGGTGGATCGCCCGGACGCCGATCATGTGACGCTGGAGATGACCTGTGGCAAGGGCGGCTACGTGCGCGCCATCGCCCGCGACCTGGGCGCGGCGCTGGGATGCTACGGGCATGTCGCCAGCCTGCGGCGCGTATGGTCGGGGCCATTCGCCGCCGAGGATGGCCTGAGCCTGGAGAGGATCGAGGAACTGGCCCGCACGCCTGAGCTGGATGCGCACCTGCGCCCGCTCGAAGACGGGCTGGCCGACTTGCCACGCGTCACCTGTTCCGTTGAGAGCGCCGCGCGCCTGCGCAACGGCAATCCGGCGCATGTCATCGCCAGCGATATCGACTATGGCGACGAATGCTGGGCGGCGCTGGACGGGCGCGCCGTGGCCGTGGGCCGCCTGATGGGGGGCGAGTTGCACCCGCACCGCGTATTTCGCGAAGGATGACGCGCAAGGCACGGCTTGCATCGCGCGCCGCGCGCGGGCAAAACACCCAGATGATCACGCGCCAGCACCTCAAGGGCGATGCCGCCTCGACCGCCGTCTATTCGGATTGCGAACGCTATCGCTACCTGCTTACCCGCGTGTGGAACCCCGCGGGGCGCAAGGCGCTGTTCGTGATGCTCAACCCGTCCACCGCGACCGAAGTGCAGAACGACCCGACGGTCGAGCGATGCGAACGCCGCGCGCGCACGCTGGGATTCGGGGCGTTTCGGGTGTGTAACATCTTTGCATGGCGCGACACCGATCCACGCGCCATGCGCGCTGCCGCCGATCCGGTCGGCGCCGGCAACGACGCCGCGATCGCCGATAGCTGCCAATGGGCCGATCAGATCGTCGCCGCGTGGGGCACCCATGGCGCGCATCTGGACCGGGGGCCGGCGGTGGAACGCCTGATGCGGGCAACCGGCCATCCGATCTATCACCTGGGCCTGACCAGGGACGGGCATCCCAGGCATCCGCTCTATATCGCCTACAGCCAGGAACCGGCACTATGGCAGGTTCCGGCACGCGCGGGATGATCGACATGTCAGAGCAGAACGACACATCCAGACCCGACCCGGATCAGATCGCCCGCCTGACCCGCGAGTTGGAAAAACTGAACGCGCACCGCTTCGTGCGTATCCACAATTCGCTGTGGCGGCTGGTCGGGTTCCAATTCCTGCGCGGTTTGGCCTTCGGGCTCGGCTCGGTCGTGGGGGCCACGATCCTGGTGTCGCTGCTGGCATGGTGGGTGTCACAATTCGAATTCCTGCCGATCATCGGCGATTGGGCCGCCCAGATCGCCGACCGGATCGAAACCGCGCGCTGATCCCGCACGCCGACCGGGCTGTTAACCAACTGCCCCGATATGCTTTGACTCGCCCCTTCCGTTGGCAGGATTATACGTCGGGGCTTTCGGGACTGGATTTATCATGTTCGCGTTATTGGGACTGTTCGGTGTGGTCATGGCTGGCGCTGCATTCGTCGGCCTCGAATTCATGCCCGGAGAAGAGGAAGATACCTCTGCCAGGGATGAGGCCGATATCGCAGAGCAGAACCAAGGCGCCGCACTCGCCGCAAGCGCCGAGATCCAGGAGGCGCCACCGCCGGCCGATCCCGCCGAAACCATGGCCGCACAGGACCGCATCATCAGTGGCAGCGATGCCGACGACACGATCACGGGCGGCGC
>CAZOKA010000003.1:4532-21380 GCA_964580265.1 uncultured Rhodobacterales bacterium
ACGGCGAGGATGGCGACGATGATCTGCACGGCGCGGCAGGCCAGGACGCGCTGTTCGGCTACATGGGCGACGACAGCCTTGACGGGGGCGATGGTGACGACGCGCTCCTTGGCGGGTCTGGCGACGACCTGCTGCGCGGCGGGGCCGGCAATGACTCCCTCCAGGGTGGCTGGGGCGATGACACCCTCATCGGGGGCGCGGGCGGTGATGCCTTGTTTGGCGGCCAGGGCGATGATGTGATTGATGGCCGGGACGAAGACAACACCGCAGACGCGCCCGATTTCCTCAATGGCGGCGCGGGGGACGACACGATCGCGGCGGGCAATGGCGACATTGTCACCGGCGGTGCAGGGGCAGATACCCTGATACTGGGCGACTGGATCGACGATCCCGCGCAGGTTCAGGATTATGACCCGGACGAGGACCGCCTTGTCGTCGTCTTCGACGACACCGAAACCGGCGGGGGCCTTCCAGATCTGTCACTGTCCCAGGCCCCCGACACGCCCGAGACGACGCGCTTGCTGCTGGACGGGGTGCCGATTGCCAGCTTTGCCGGCGCGAATGTGCCAACGCTGGAGCATATCGCGCTGATCGGGCGATCCGCACTTGCCTGACAGCGGCGCATGACATCCGCACCGTGACCGGACACGCGCCTTTTCCCTTGTGTTGAAGCCAAAATTCCCCTAAACGCGCGCAGTGCCCGCCCCGTGCGTGCACGAATTTCTCCGGACCCTGCTGGACGACATCCCGGCTTGTGCCCACAACCCTCAATTCAAAGGAGATCCCGATGTCGATTACTGTCGAAGAAAAAGCACGCGTGATGAAAGACTTTGCCACCAAGGACGGCGACACCGGCTCGCCCGAGGTGCAGGTCGCAATCCTCACCACGCGCATTGGCACGCTGACCGAACACTTCAAAACCCACAAGAAGGATAACCACGGCCGCCGTGGCCTTCTGAAAATGGTGGCGCAGCGCCGCAAGCTGCTGGACTACCTGAAAGGCAAGGACGAGGCGCGCTATCGCGACCTCATCAAACGCCTCGGCATTCGCCGCTGACCTGAAAAACCGCGCCCAACGGGGCGCGGTTTTGCTATCATCCGCATGAACCCGGCGCCCGATCCCTGCGCCGGTTTCTGGACAAGACGACAGGGGTCATGGGGCAATGCGGCCCCGGATGAAACGGCCAATGGGGATGCGCCCCGGCGGCCAAGTTAGGATACGAGATGTTCAACGTAACGAAAAAATCGATGCAATGGGGGGAAGAGACCCTCACTCTGGAAACGGGCAAGGTCGCCCGTCAGGCCGATGGCTCGGTCATCGCCACGCTTGGTGAAACCAGCGTCATGGCCAACGTGACCTTCGCCAAGGAACCCAAGCCGGGAATGGATTTCTTCCCGCTGACGGTTCACTACCAGGAAAAATATTATGCCGCGGGCAAGGTTCCCGGCGGCTTTTTCAAGCGCGAGGCGCGCCCTTCCGAAAAGGAAACGCTGACCGCGCGTCTGATCGACCGCCCGATCCGCCCGCTTTTCGTGCCGGGGTTCAAGCATGAAACGCTGGTGATGTGCACGGTTCTGTCTCACGATCTGGTCAATGACCCGGACATCGTCGCGATGATCGCCGCCAGCGCCGCGCTGACCATTTCGGGCGCGCCCTTCATGGGGCCGATCGGCGGCTGCCGCGTGGGGTACGTGGATGGTGAATACATCCTCAACCCCGAAATCGACGACATGCACGACCTGCGCAACAAACCCGATCAGCGGCTCGACTTGATTGTCGCGGGCACCAAGGATGCGGTCATGATGGTCGAATCCGAGGCTTACGAACTCAGCGAGACCGAAATGCTGGGCGCGGTGAACTTCGCGCATGAACAGATCAAGCCGGTCTGCGACCTGATCATCGATCTGGCCGAGGATTGCGCGAAAGAGCCGTTCAATTTCCAACCGCCCGAGTATGGCGATCTCTACGAGGCGGTCAAAGCCGCCGGCGAAGAGCAGATGCGCGCCGCGTTCGCCATTCGCGACAAGCAGGAGCGCACCGCCGCGATCTCGGCCGCAAAAGAGGCGATCAAGGCGCAACTCAGCGAAGAGCAGCTCGAAGATGCAAACCTTGGCGCGGCCATGAAGAAGCTGGAATCGACCGTTCTGCGCGGTGATGTCGTCAAGAACGGCAACCGGATCGACGGCCGCAAGCTGGATGAAATCCGCCAGATCAACTGCGAAACCGGCCTGCTGCCGCGCACGCATGGCTCGGCCCTGTTCACCCGTGGTGAAACGCAAGGCCTGGTGGTGACGACGCTGGGCACCGGCGATGACGAACAGTTCGTCGATGCGCTGCACGGCAATTTCCGCTCGAACTTCCTGCTGCACTACAATTTCCCGCCCTATTCGGTCGGCGAAGCGGGCCGCGTGGGCCCTCCGGGGCGGCGTGAAATCGGACACGGGAAACTGGCCTGGCGCGCACTTCAGGCGGTGCTGCCCGCGGCGACGGATTTCCCCTATACCATTCGCCTCGTATCCGAAATCACGGAATCCAACGGCTCATCTTCGATGGCGTCGGTCTGTGGTGGATCGCTGTCGATGATGGATGCGGGGGTTCCGTTGAAGACGTCGGTCGCCGGTGTCGCGATGGGTCTGGTTCTGGAAGAAGATGGCGAATATGCCATCCTGTCGGATATCCTGGGTGACGAAGACCACCTTGGCGACATGGATTTCAAGGTCGCCGGCACGGCCGAGGGCATCACGTCGCTACAGATGGACATCAAGGTCGCCGGCATCACGCCCGCAATCATGGAAAAGGCGCTGGAGCAGGCCAAGGCCGGCCGGATGCACATCCTTGGCGAGATGGACAAGGCCCTGTCGGGCGCTGCTGATTTCAGCATCCACGCCCCCCGCATCGAGACGATGCAAATCCCCACCGACAAGATCCGCGAAGTCATCGGGTCGGGTGGCAAGGTGATCCGCGAGATCGTCGAAGTGTCGGGGGCAAAGGTCGATATCAACGACGAAGGCATCATCAAGATCGCCAGCCCCAACGGCGAAGCCATCCAGAAGGCCTATGACATGATCCATTCGATCGTGGCCGAGCCGGAAGAAGGCAAGATCTACAAGGGCACCGTCGTCAAGATCGTCGATTTCGGCGCCTTCGTGAACTTCTTTGGCAAGCGCGACGGGCTGGTCCATGTCAGCCAGATCGAAAACCGCCGGCTGAACCATCCCTCCGACGTTCTCAAGGAAGGACAGGAAGTGTGGGTCAAGCTGCTGGGCTTTGACGATCGCGGCAAGGTGCGCCTGTCGATGAAAGTTGTCGATCAGGACACCGGCGAAGAGGCGGCGAAAGAAGACGCCGCGGACTGATCCGCGCGTACCTCTGAACAGATCGAATGCCCGGGCGGAAACGTCCGGGCATTCTTCGTTGCTGCGGCGCGGCGGATCTGACGCTTGGCCGATGTAAGGGATGCGAACATACTGCACCGGTGATCAACCCCGAGGACGGAGGGCAAAATGAACCTTTTGACACTGGAGAACCCGGTCTTTGCCACCTACGCGATCGCCGCAGCGCTTATGGTGCTCAAGATCATGGGCCAAGGCTGGATGACGGTTTATCGCATGACACGCTGTAACGCAGGCTTTGCCAGCCCCGAAGACCTGCGCCCGGGACCGCTCAACAAATCACCCAGCCCGGAGCAGATCGGGCCGAACGATTATGTCGATCGCTCGCGCAGGATGCACCGCAACGACTTGGAAAACATTCCCGCGTTCCTGGTTGCGGGGCTGTTGTTCGTGACCGCCGGTCCATCGCTAATTTTGGCGCAGGTTCTGCTGTATGGCTTTGTCATTGCACGCATTTTCCATTTCTTTGCCTATGCCACGCAACGCAGCCACGAGACGCGCGCCATGTTCTACACCATAGGATCGGTCATCGTGATCGTGATGGCGCTTTATGCGTTGGGGGCCGCGCTCATATGATCTCGTCCTCGTCGAACAGCGGTGCCGCCTCCATCTGCGCGGCGATGCCCTCCATCGCGGCCTCGGCATGGGCAGGCTTGCCGATATCGGCGACGTGGAACAGGGCGTCGCCCTCGTTGACGACGGGCATGTTGCTGCGCCCCACGACGATGCCGGGCCGGGTCGCCGTCAGTTCGACCTCGCGTTCACCGAACGGGTCCGAGATCGCGCCCAGAACTGTGCCCGGTTCGATCAGGTCTCCGGTTGTGCGATAGGCGCGCAACAGCCCCCCCGCCGGAGCCCGATACCATACCGAGCTATCGCAAACGACCGGCCTGGCGCGCGGCTTGGGAACACCCTTCGCGCCCAGCATACCCATCCGCCGCATCACCCGCAGGATGCCCGAAACGCCACTGCGCGCGGCCAGTTCATCAAACCTGAGCGCCTCGCCCGCCTCGTAGAGCAGCACGTCGATCCCCGCCTCCTCAGCCGCCATGCGCAGCGATCCGTCGCGCAGTTTCGAATGCAGGATAACAGGCGCGCCGAACGCGCGGCCCAGATCCTCAAGCCGCTCGTTTCCGGGACTGAGACGTATCTGCGGAAGGTTTCCGCGATGGATCGCGGCCGAATGCAGATCAACGCCCAGATCGGCCCGCGCCACGACCTCAGTCATGAAAATATGCGCCAGCCGCGCCGCAAGAGACCCTTGCGCCGAGCCGGGAAAACTGCGGTTCAGATCGCGCCGGTCCGGCAGGTAGCGCGATTGGTTGAGAAACCCGAAGGTGTTCACGATCGGCACCGCCATCAGCGTGCCCGCCATCGTCCTGAGCGGCGAAGCACGCAGCAGCCGGCGGACGATTTCCACCCCGATCACCTCGTCGCCATGCACCGCCGCGCTGACGAACAGAACGGGACCGGGGCGGCGCCCGTGGACCACATGCACCGACATCGTCACCGGCGTATGATCGGACAGGGTCGAAACCGGCAGTTCCACCGTTTGCCGCTTGCCCGGTTCGATCACCGCGCCGCCAAACTCGAACGCCCGTGCTTTCGCCATCATCCCCGGCCTTTTGTCCGCGTCTTGCCATCGCGCGCCTTGCGCTCGATGAAGTCAATGATCATGCCGGCGATATCCTTGCCGGTTGCCTTCTCGACACCCTCCAGGCCGGGCGAGGAATTCACCTCCATCACCACCGGCCCGTGATTCGAACGCAGCATATCCACCCCGCACACATTTAGGCCCATGGCCTTGGCCGCGCGAATCGCGGTCGATCGCTCCTCGGGCGACACCTTGATCGGCTTGGCCGAACCGCCCCTGTGCAGGTTCGACCGAAACTCGCCCTCTGCTCCGCTGCGCTGCATGGCGGCGACAACCTTGCCCCCGATGACGAAAGCGCGGATGTCGGTGCCGCCGGCCTCCTTGATGAACTCCTGCACGAGGATGTTCACCCCCGCGCCGCGAAACGCCTCGATCACCGATTTCGCCGACCGGTTTGTATCGGCCAGAACCACGCCGATGCCCTGCGTGCCCTCGATCAGCTTGATCACCAGCGGCGCGCCACCGGCCAGGTTGACCACCTCTTCGGCCTTCTTGGGATCGTGCGCAAACGTCGTCACCGGAAGGCCGATCCCGTCGCGTGCCAAGAGCTGCATCGAGCGCAGCTTGTCCCGCGAGCGTCCGATGGCGACGGATTCATTGACGGGGAACACGCCCTGCATCTCGAATTGCCGGAGCACCGCGAGGCCGTAATAGGTGATCGAGGCACCGATACGCGGAATCACCGCGTCGTATTTCGGCAGGCGCTCCCCATCGAGGTAAATCTCTGGCCGGCGCGACGCGATGTTCACGCTACAGCGCAACGTGTTGATCATATCCATCTCGTGACCGCGCAGTTCTGCCGCCTCTTTCATCCGCGTGTGGGAATAGAGGTTCGGGCTGCGCGTCATCATCGCGATTTTCATTGATGAATTCCTTTCACGAATCAAAGGGTTCTGCCTGGGCCGAGCGTTTGGGCGCAGCGCCGTGAGGAGGCCTACCCAACAGGAACGAACGCCCCGGGTCCACCAGTATCTTGTGGCGCCTGATGGCGGTGCGGCCCAGTATTATAGGCAATGCCATGCGCGTGCGATTGGCCAGCGATACCTCGATCCGCCAGCGGCGGCGCCCCAGGATCAGGGCCGTTTCGATCACCAGCCGGTCCTCGTGGATGCCACTGGTGTTCTTGATCGGCCGCTCCCCCAAAAGCGGCGCCTCGACATCGCGCGCGCGCAGGCCGCTGGAATGCGGGATGTGAAAGCGCACCCAATCCGCCCCGTCCCGCACGAACGGCACGACATGGGTCGCATGAATGGCCGAGGTCCGTGCGCCGGTGTCGATCTTGGCCACGACATCGGCGATGCCCAACTCGGGCAGGCTGATCACCTCGCGCCAACCGATCGTCGTCTTTTTCCTGGCCGATCGCGGCTTGCTGGAAGATTCCTTCACCGTCCGGGCCCTCGCCTCATGGCTTCAAACCGTCCGAGCGTAGCAGGCGGCACAGCATAGCAAAAACACTTTTGTTGCGCATCCGCACACGCGCTATCGCCGAAATGCAACCCCCCGCGACCACGGTCGCGGGGGGCAATCGTTTCAGCGGCCTGCACCGGCCGGGCGCGGTTGGCCGATCAGGCCGGGCGCTTGATCGTGCGCAGGTAGGGCAGCTTGGCGTCGAACTCGCCGAACTTCTCGCGCGCCTGCTCATCGTTCAGCGACAGCGCCACGATCACATCCTCGCCGCTGGTCCAGTTGGCCGGCGTCGCGATCGGCGTTTCATACGTGGCCTGCAACGCGTCCAGTGCGCGCAGCACCTCGGCAAAGTTGCGGCCCACCGACATCGGGTAGGTCATCGCCAGTTGCAATTTCTTGTCCGGGCTGATGATGAACACCGACCGCACCGATGCACTGTCCGCCGCCGTGCGCCCGTCGGGCAGATACGCCTCGGCCGGTAGCATATCGAACGCCTTGGACACCTTCAGGTCAACATCCGCGATGATCGGGAATGCGGCCTTGGTGTCGGCATAGCCTTCGATGTCGGACTTCCACTTGACGTGATCGTCGGCGGCATCCACCGACAGGCCGATCACCTTGGTGCCCCGCTTTTCCCATTCATCGGCCAGTTGCGCCACTGCGCCGAATTCGGTCGTGCACACCGGCGTGAAATCCTTGGGGTGGGAAAACAGGATCGCCCAGCTATCGCCGATCCAGTCATGGAACTTTATCGTTCCCTGGTCGGTTTCGGCGGTGAAGTCAGGCACGATATCATTGAGTCGAACGCCCATCGGACTATCCTTTCGTTTCATTTCGGTCGCTTTGCCGGGGTATATTCATAGTTCCAGATAAGTTTCCAGACACAGATTTTAACCCCTCTGGCTTGCAGCCGCTCGGCGGCGGTGACAGAGTGTCGCGAATTCAGCGCGATGTCCGTCTCCGCCTCTGGAACGGCAAGCTGTCCAAGGCACAATATGGAGGTCTGTAATGATCGAAAAACGCCAGTTCTATATCAACGGTGCCTGGGTGGACCCTGCCCAGCCTTCCGATCTGCATGTCATCGATCCGGCCACCGAAGACCCCTGCGCGGTCATCTCCCTTGGTGGCCAGGCCGATACCGATGCCGCCGTCGCCGCCGCGCGCGCCGCGTTCCCGGCATGGATGCGCACCCCGGTCGAAGAGCGCATCGCGCTGGTCGAAAAACTGCTTGAGGTCTACACTGCCCGCAGCGAGGAAATGGCACAGGCCATCAGCCTGGAAATGGGCGCGCCCATCGACATGGCCCGCGCGCAACAGGTCGGCGCAGGCGCCGGACACATGAAGAATTTCATCCGCGCGGCCAAGGGTTTCGAGTTTATCCGCCCCTTGGGCGATCACGCCCCGAACGATCGCATCATTCACGAGCCGATCGGCGTTTGCGCCATGATCACGCCGTGGAACTGGCCGATGAACCAGATCACGCTCAAGGTGATCGCTGCCGCGATCGCGGGCTGCACCATGGTGCTCAAACCGTCCGAGGAATCGCCGCTGGACGCCATCCTGTTCGCGGAAATGATCCACGAGGCGGGCTTCCCGCCGGGTGTGTTCAACCTGCTCAACGGTGACGGCGCCGGCGTCGGTAGCCAATTGTCGTCCCATGTCGATGTCGATATGGTCAGCTTCACCGGCTCGACCCGTGCCGGCATCCTGATTTCCAAGGCCGCCGCCGATACGCTCAAGCGCGTGCACCTGGAACTGGGCGGCAAGGGCGCCAACGTGATCTTTGACGACGCCGACGAAAAGGCGGTCAAGCGCGGCGTGCTGCACATGATGAACAACTCGGGCCAATCGTGCAACGCGCCCTCGCGGATGCTGGTGCAAAAGGGCATTTACGACCAGACCGTCGATGCCGCCGCCGAGATTGCCAAGGGCATTGAGGTCGGCAGCAGCCACGACGAAGGGCGCCACATCGGCCCCGTCGTGAACGAGGCGCAGTGGAGCAAGATCCAGGGCCTGATCCAGAAGGGCATCGACGAGGGCGCACGCCTTGTCGCCGGTGGCCCCGGCCGCCCCGAGGGGTTCAACAAGGGCTTCTACGTGCGGCCCACGGTTTTTGCCGATGTCACCAACGACATGACCATCGCGCGCGAGGAAATCTTTGGCCCGGTCCTGTCGATCATCCCTTTCGAGACCGAGGAAGACGCGGTCAGGATCGCCAATGACACGCCCTATGGCCTGACCAACTACGTCCAGACGCAGGACGGCGCCAAGGCCAACCGCATGGCGATGAACCTGCGCTCGGGCATGGTCGAGATGAACGGCCAGAGCCGCGGCGCGGGCGCCCCGTTCGGCGGCATGAAGCAATCCGGCAACGGGCGCGAAGGCGGCGTCTGGGGCATCGAGGATTTCCTCGAGGTCAAGGCCGTCTCGGGCTGGACCGCCGAGTAAGACCTGTTGCCGCGCCCGCACCGGCGATGCCGGCAGGCGGGCGCGGCCCCTTCTCGCATCTGCTCCGCCGCAGACAGGTGGCGTCATCCCATGACCGGCCCGAATAGATCAGATCAGCCACCCGAGTGCGCCGACTTCACACCGCAAACGGTGCTCAAGCGCGACGTGTTCTCGGAAACGTGGCTGGGCCACGCGCCCGGCGCCCCGGATGACAAGCGCGTGCTGCGCCGGCTTGACACGGTGCCGTGGTATGCACGCCCGATCTCGCGGGCGCTTGCCCGGCGCGAGGTGCGCGGCCTTGCCGCCGTCACCGGCATCCGGGGCTGCCCCACCCTGATCCGCGCAGACGCGCAAGGCCTGCTGCGCGACTGGGCCGCCGGAACGCCCTTGCAACTGGCCCGGCCCAGCCATCGCGCCTGGTATGACGACGCCAGGCGCATCCTGCGCGAAATGCGCCGCCGCGGCGTGACCCACAACGATATCGCCAAGCCGCAGAACTGGCTGATGACACCCGATGGGCGCGCCGCCGTGATCGACTTTCAACTGGCCTCGGTGCATCGCCGCCGGGGGCTGCTGTTTCGCCTCATGGCGCGAGAGGATTTGCGCCACCTGCTCAAGCAAAAGCGCAACTTCGCCCGCCACCTGCTGACACCTTCGGAATGGCGAATGCTGCACCACAAGGCCCTTCCGACACGGATCTGGCTGGCCACGGGCAAGCGGCTTTACAAGTTCATTACCCGCCGCCTCATGCACTGGTCCGATAGCGAGGGCGACGAGAACCGCATCGCGCAGGATGGCCCCGCGATCCGCAAGGCGTTGTTGGCGCAACCCGGAATCAACGCGGTCGCCCTGTGCCCGTTTTCGCAACCGGGCCGCACCGTTGGCATCTATGCCTTCGTGGAAACCACCCACGACGCCGACACCCTCGATGCGGCGCTCGACAAGTCCACGCGGCCCGACCTGCTGCAAGCAGTGGCGCGCCTGCCGCGCGACGCCGAGGGGCAGCTGCGCATGGATCTTCTACAGCTTGTCGCCGGCAACCGGCTGGACGAGTTGGCGCAACTGCTCGACGGCGAGCCCGATCTTGCCGCCCTGATGCAGCCGGTCATCGCGGCGCGCCGCAACCTGACCGACCGCGTGCTGCGCAAGTAACGGCGCGCCTCGCCAGAGTATTCAAAACGGCGCCGCCGCGCGAAACCGCATCCCCCGCCCGCTATCGGGATGCTTGAGGCGCAATTCCTCGGAATGCAGCATCAGGCGCGGATGCGCGGCGTCCGCGCCCTCGGCATAAATCGGATCGCCCAGGATCACGTGCCCCAGGGACAGCATATGCACCCGCAACTGGTGGCTGCGCCCGGTCTTGGGCATAAGGCGAACGCGCGTTTCATCCCCCTCGTGGCGCATTACGCGCCACTCGGTCAGGGCAGGTTTGCCGGTCTCGGTGCAAACCTTCTGCCGCGGGCGGCGCTCCCAATCCACGATCAGGGGCAGATCGACACTGCCCTGCGCAGGCTCCAGCCGCCCGGCGAGCCGCGCCACGTAGGTCTTGCGCGTCTTGCGCGCCTCGAACTGCGCCGAAAGGTGCCGCTGCGCGTGGGGCGTCACCCCGAACACCATCACCCCCGATGTGTCACGATCCAACCGATGCACCAACAGCGCCTGCGGAAACGCCGCCTGCACGCGGCTCAGAAGGCAATCGGCCAGGTGCTCCCCCCGCCCCGGCACCGACAAAAGGCCCGCAGGCTTGTTCACGACGATAAGCGCTTCATCCTCGTGCAGGATGTCCAACGGGTCTTGGGGCGGGTCATAGGGTGTCTGCATCGCCCTGCGATAGCGCGCCTTGCCCGGCATTGTCCATGCCCCGCGGCGCCGGCAACGGCGCCAGCGCCAACAGCACCCCGTAGATGATGAAACACAGCGCCAGCCCCCGCTTGAGCCACAGGTTCGCCAGAACCCCCAACGCCGCCCGCCCCAACCACGCGCCAAGGCCGGTATAGGCGGTATAGCTGATCGCGGTGATGCTCAGGGCGGTGGGGTAGATCACCCACATCTGCGTGCCGATGGGCAGGTCCGGCTGCACGAACTGGGTGAACGCGGCAAGATAGCCCGCCACGCTCTTGGCGTTGATCGTGGCGATGGCAAAGGCCCGCCCATAGATCGACGCCGCCGGCCTGTGCCCGGCCTCGGCCGTGATATGCGCCCTCAGCCAGCCCCGAATGCCCAGCCATATCAGCACAGCCGCCCCGGCCAGTTGCAGGATGCGAAACGCCTCGGGTGCCGTCGCCAGGAACGCGGTGATGCCCAGTGCCGACAGCGTCAGGAACAGCGCCGCCTGCGTCAGAATCGCCGCCACCCCCCACAGCGCCCGCGCGAACCCCACGGTGAACCCGTTCATGATGCAGTTGGCCGCGTTGGGGCCGGGCGATGTCACGAACACCACCCAGAAAAGGGCGAAGATGCTCCAGCCTTCCCAGCTCATTCAGGCGCGGCGTTGGCGAACACCCGGTCAAGGATGGCGGACAGGTGATCGGCGTCCTGCCGGGAAAAGGCGCCGGGTTGGTCGCTGTCGATATCCAGCACCCCCAATAGCCGCCCCGCCCCGTCACTGACCGGCAGAACCAGCTCCGACCGCGTCGATGCGCTACAGGCGATATGGCCCTCAAACGCCTCGACGTCTTCGACGATCTGCGCCTGCCGCGTGCGCGCCGCAGCGCCGCACACCCCGCGCGAGAACGGGATGACAAGGCATCCGTGCCCGCCCTGATACGGCCCGATCTTGAGCGTTTCAGGCTCCGTCACGCGGTAGAACCCGGTCCAGTCGAACCGATCGTCGGCATGGTGCACCTCGCACGCGACCGTCGCCATCAAGGCGACGGTATCGGTCTCATTCTCCGTCAGGGCCGCGATGGTTTTCGCAAGGGTGGAATAGTCAACACGCATCAGAACCTCATGACAAGGCCGCCTTCAGCCAGGCAGCGGTCTTGCGGAGCGCGTCATTGCCCTGCGGCACCACCCGCGTCAAGGAAACAAACGCATGCACCTGCCCCGGATAATTCAACTGGTCCACTGCCACGCCGGCCTTTTCCAGCGCCCGCGCGTGCGATTGCGCGTCATCCCACAGCGGATCATGCCCGCCCGCGATGATCAGCGCGCGCGGCTGTCCGAACAGGTAGTCGGACAACAGCGGCGACACCCGCGGATCGTTCCGGTCCTGTCCCTCTGGCAGATAGAAACCCAGATACCATTCGATGCGATCGACCGGTAGAACCGGCTGGTCGCTCAGATCGTGCATGGATTGCGTGTTCAGCCGCCCATCCGTCCCCGGATAGATCAAGACCTGCGCCGCAGGCATCGGCAAGCCGCCCACGCCAATATCGTGCATCAGGCACGCCGTCAGGTTGCCACCCGCGCTATCGCCGCCCACTGCCAATTGATCGGCCCGCACGTTCAGCCCCCCGGCCCCGTCCAGCAACCCGCGATAGCACGCCAGCACATCATCGGGCGCGGCGGGAAACGGGTGCTCGGGCGCAAGGCGATAGTCCAGCGAGATCACCCTGATCCCCGCCAGGTGCGACAGGTTCCCGCACATCCCGTCATGCGTGTCCAGGCTCCCCTGCACCCAACCGCCCCCATGCAGGAACAGCAGCGTCGGCTGCGCCGCCTTGGGATCGGCCCCGCGCGGCGCGTAGATACGCGCGGGGCGCGGACCATCGGCGCCGGGCAGGGTGATCTCGGTCTTTGCCACTTCCGCCGGGCAGGGCCGCTCGAACTTGGCTGCCATCTGGGCGATCTGCGCGCGGCTCTGCTCCAGGGTCGGCGGCGCGGCCGGATCACGCAACAGCGCCACAAGATCGGTCACCGCCTGCGCCTTCGGATCTATACGCCGCCCGTCGATGACGGGCAGACGCCCGCCATAGATCGCCCGGACAACGCCCTCGGGCAGGAACACCTTCCCCAGGGCCCATAGCAGTTTCAACTTGCTCACGCTCATCCCTCCCGTTTGCGACGATCAAACGTAGGATTGGCGCACAAATCAATGGCCCCGGCGAAATAAACCTGTCTTGAAACGCGCGTCCCGATCAGTCCCGCTCAATGGCAATCGCGGTGCCCTCGCCGCCGCCGATGCAGATCGCGGCGACCCCGCGCTTGAGCCCCTGCTTTTCCATGGCATTAAGCAGCGTCACCATGATCCGGGCGCCCGATGCCCCGATGGGGTGGCCCAGCGCACAAGCGCCGCCGTTCACGTTCACCTTTTCGCGGGGGATGTTCATTTCCTGCATGAAGGCCATCGGCACCACGGCGAACGCCTCGTTCACCTCCCACAGATCGACGCTATCGACGTCCCAGCCGATCCGTTCCAGCAACTTCTGCGCCGCCGGCACCGGCGCGGTGGTGAACCAACCGGGCGCCTGCGCGTGGCTGGCATGGCCAACGATGCGCGCGCGCACGTTCAGGCCCTGCGCCCTGGCCGCCTCTTCGGACGCCAGGACAAGCGCCGCCGCACCGTCCGAGATCGACGACGAGTTCGCCGCCGTCACCGTGCCGCCCTCGCGGAACGCGGGCTTGAGCTGCGGGATCTTGTCGGGGCGCGCCTTGGCGGGTTGCTCGTCGGTGCTGATCGTCACGTCGCCCTTGCGCGACGGCAGCACGACCTCGGTGATCTCACCGTCGAATGCGCCCGATTTCTCGGCCTCCAGCGCGTTGGACAGGGAGCGCAGCGCGTATTCGTCCTGCGCCTCGCGCGTGAACTGGAACTTCTCGGCGCAATCCTCGGCAAAGGTGCCCATCAGGCGGCCCTTGTCATAGGCATCTTCCAGACCGTCCAGGAACATATGATCGACCACCTGCGCGTGCCCGATCCGCGCCCCGCCCCGCATCTTGGGCAGCAGGTAAGGCGCGTTCGACATGCTTTCCATGCCACCGGCGATCATCGTGCCCGTGTGGCCCAGCGCGATCTGGTCAAACGCCATCATCGCCGCCTTCATCCCCGAGCCGCACATCTTGTTCAGCGTGGTCGCCGGAACCTCTTCGCCCAGTCCCGCCGCGAAGCCGGCCTGGCGCGCGGGCGCCTGCCCCTGCCCCGCGGGCAGAACGCAGCCCATCAGAACCTCGTCCACCGTTTTCGCACCCGCACCGTCCAGCGCGGCGCGAATCGCCGCGCCGCCCAGCGCCGATGCCTCGACCCCGTTGAATACCCCTTGGAAACCGCCCATGGGCGTGCGCGATGCACCTGCGATGACTACCTTGTTCATTCCGATTCCCCCTTTTGCCGGTTCCTGAATACCGAATGGTAAGAAACTCGGTCTAGCCTGTAGTTCTACGCATAACCTGTGAGGGGGCCAGATGGAAATCCACAGTCACGATACCGGCGACATCCGGCTGCTTACGGTCGCGGGGGATCGTATTGATGCCGCTGTCGCCATCGCCTTCAAGGATCGCATGCGCGCGCTGACCGATGGCGCGCCCGCGACCGTCATCCTTGATCTGTCCGCCGTGACGTTCATCGATTCCAGTGGCCTTGGCTCGATCGTGGCGGCAATGAAACAGATGGGCAGCCAGCGCAAACTGCACCTGGCCGGCCTGACGCCCAACGTGGACCGGGTTTTTCGCCTGACGCGCATGGACAAGGTGTTCACGATACACGAATCGCCGGACGCGGGGCTGATGCAGAATGGCGGCTAAGGGCGACCCGTGCCGAAACCGCCCGCCTGTGCGATCACGCTACAGCCTGCGCTTGCGACTCGACAGCGACGAATACGCGATCCGGCATGGCCTGGAACAGATCAAGGCACATGCCGCCCGGCATGGCGCGGATCACGCAGCACAGAGCACGATCGAAATCGTGCTGGCCGAAGTCCTCAACAACATCGCCGAACACGCCTATGCCACCCGCCCCGGTGGCGGCCCGATCGACATCACCTGCACCGCCGCACCCGACGCGTTTCGCTATACCGTGCTGGATCAGGGCACCCCACTGCCGCCCGAAGTATTGCGCGCCCGGTCGATACCGAAGCAATACCACCCCGATGCCCCTCTGCCCGAAGGCGGCTTTGGCTGGCCCCTGATAAAGATGCTCAGTGGCAGCCTGAAGTTCACACGCAAGCATGGCCGAAATTGCCTGCGCTTTACCGTGCCCATCACCCGCGGCACGATGTGCCCAAAGGATGGCAAATAGCCATTCAACGCCCCTAATTTGCCCCAATGCAATCCTATTGCAGTCGGATTTTGCCCGCATACACAACATTGTAGCTGGATATGGCTTCCCTCGGCGCCGCGGTTTTCACAGCCCCCACCCAGTGCGCGGCGTCGAGGTTTTTCTCCCAATCCCATACCGCGCCACCGGCAATCCGGGTTTGCATCTCTCATGTGCTTCGCAAGTGGCCCACCCAAGGAAACCTGGGGGTCGCCACTTGGCAAAAGGTTCCCGCGCCCCTTCCGCTTTTGGGGCGGGTGATGGTTCTGAGCTGCCGTTGGCGAACGGAATCTTCAAAAGATTCCGTTCAAGAAAGTTCAAAACTTTCTTGGTCTTCACCCACCACGGGGGGCGCGAGGCGTCGAGGGGTTGAGCGGCAACTGCAATCCATTCATACCCGCGTGTTTGATCCGGACGCGCTCCAAGCTGCTGATATCTTGTAGTTCTGGCGCCACTGATGCAGGATCGCCGGGCCAAAACCCAAAGGAACACCCATGCGCGATTTCCATTTTCCCGGCCGCTCTCCCGTTCTGGCGACGGGCGGTATGTGCGCCACCTCTCATCCGCTTGCGGCCAAGGTCGCCGTTGAAACGCTAGAACGCGGTGGAAACGCCATGGATGCGGCCATCGCGGGCGCGGTCCTTCTGGGCATATGCGAGCCGCACATGACCGGCATCGGCGGCGATTGCTTTGTCCTCTTTTCCACCCCCGGCAGCCAGGATGTCCACGCCTGGAACGGCTCTGGCCGCGCACCCGCCAGCGCCGATGCCGACGCGCTGCGCGCGACCGGCTGCGATACGGTTCCCCTTCATAGCGCCGAGGCGGTCACGATACCCGGCGCCGTTGACGCATTCTGCCAACTATCTGAGAAGCACGGCAAACTGGGCCTTGATGCGGTGCTGGCCCCGGCGATTCACTACGCCGATACCGGCGTTCCGGTAGCGCCGCGCGTCGCGATGGATTGGGCGGCAACCAGCGGCGCGCTGGACGACACCGCGCGCAAGCACTTCATGTTCGATGGCAAGCCCGGCAAGATCGGACAGGTCTTTCGCGCCCCCGGCCAGGCCGAGGTGCTGCGCCGCATCGCGCGCGACGGCCGCGATGCCTTCTACGGTGGCGAGGTGGCCGACGACATGCTTGCCGCGCTGCATCGCCACGGCGGCGGCCACGACGCACAGGACTTCGCCGCCGCGGCAAGCAACGCAACCGTGCCCGTGGACGGCACCTACAAGGGCACTGACCTGCTGGAGCATCCGCCCAACGGCCAGGGCGCAACCGCGATCCTGCTGCTCAATATCCTGTCGCATTTCGACGTCGCCGGGATGGACCCGTTCGGCAGCGCCCGCGCCCATATCGAGGCCGAGGCGACCAAGCTGGCCTATGACGCGCGCAACCGTTTCATCGCCGACCCGGATCGCACCACCGCGCTGGATCACATGCTGTCGCCGGAAACGGCGGCGCGGCTGGCCGCGCTGATCGATCCGGCCCGCGCGATGGGGCCGCCCGCCCCCCTGACCGAAGCCGTGCACCGCGACACCGTCTATATCACCGTCGTGGACAAGGACCGGATGGCGGTCTCGCTGATCTACTCGATCTTCCATCCGTTCGGCTCTGGCATCGCCTCGGACAAGTTCGGCATCCTGCTGCAAAATCGCGGCGCGGGGTTCACCCTGTCGCAGGGGCACCCGAATGAGTATGGCCCCGGCAAGCGCCCCATGCACACGATCATTCCCGGCATGTTGCGCCGCCAGGG
>CAZOKA010000004.1:0-20157 GCA_964580265.1 uncultured Rhodobacterales bacterium
GAACCGTAGCACCAGAAGCAGGATCAGGCCCATGGTCAGCAGCCGCATGTGCGCGGCGCTTTCCAGCAGATGAAGCCTTAGCGCGCTGTCCTCGGCCATCGGCGCGGTGATCATCTGCATCATCCACAGCCCGATCGGTTCCACCTGCACCCACAGGAACCAGATCAGGAACCCGCCGAGCACCGCCCCGAAATTGTTGCCCGAACCGCCGACGATCACCATCACCCAGATCAGGAAGGTGAAGCGCAGCGGCTGGTAGGTGCCCGGCGTCAACTGCCCGTCCAGCGTGGTCATCATCGCCCCGGCGACGCCGCACACCGCCGAGCCAAGGATAAACACTTGTAAATGCCTGCCTTTTACGTCCTTTCCCATGGCCTCAGCCGCGGTTTCATTGTCGCGGATCGCGCGCATCATGCGGCCCCAGGGGCTGTGCAACGCCTTCTGCGCCAGCCACAGCAGGATCACCAGAACGACGGTGAACAGCACCGCGTAGCCGCCCTTGACATAGAGCGACGATGCCGTGACCGGGTCCAGGCCCAGCCCCTGCACCTGCTCAACGAAGCCGGGATCATTTTGCAGATCCACCTCGTAGGGCAGGGGGCGCGGCAGGCCGATCACGTTCTTCACCCCGCGCGACAGCCAGTCCTCGTTCTTCAAGATGGCGATGATGATCTCGGCAATCCCCAGCGTCGCGATCGCCAGGTAGTCACTACGCAACCCCAAAGCGGCCTTCCCGATGATCCATGCCGCCCCCGCCGCCAGAACACCGCCCACCGGCCAGGCCAGCACCACCGGCAACCCCAGCCCGCCAAGGTAGCCCGAGGTCGCCGGATCGACCGCCTCGATCGCCTGCACGGCCGGGTCGAACACAGCCCGAAAGACGAAGAAACCGATCACGAGGATGGCTGCCATCCCCAGGACACGTATGCGCCCCTTCGGCATTCGCGGATAGGCCCAGATCGCCACGCTGATACTGCCCGCGCCCAGAAGCAGCCCAAGCAAAACGCCAGGACCGCCCGCCGCCCACGCCTCTGGAACCGGCGGCATCGTCATCAACACCGAAGCCAGACCGCCAAGCGCGACAAACCCCATCACGCCCACGTTGAACAGCCCCGCAAAGCCCCATTGCAGGTTCACGCCAAGCGCCATGATCGCGCTGATCAGCCCCATGTTCAGGATCAACAGCGCCGAGTTCCAGCTCTGCAAGACCCCCGTCAGAAGGATCAGCACGGCCATGCTCATGAACAGAAAAGTGTTTTTCATGACTGGGTTCATACCGATTTCCCCTTGAACAGGCCCGTGGGGCGGAACAGCAGAACGATCAGCAGGATAACGAAACTGACCGCGAATTTGTAGTCGGTGGACATCAACTGCACCAGGCCGGATGGCTCAAGGCTTTCTGGCATCAGGTAGACCAGCACCTTTTTCCAGGCATAGGTAATCGTCACTTCGGAAAACGCGATGACGAACCCGCCCGCGATGGCGCCCAACGGGCTGCCAAGCCCTCCGACGATGGCGCTTGCGAAGATTGGTAGAAGAAGCTGGAAATAGGTGAACGGCTTGAACGACTTGTCCAACCCGTAAAGCGTGCCTGCCACTGTCGCCAGCGCCGCCACGATCAGCCATGTCACCAGCACCACGCGCTCGGGATTGATGCCTGACAAAAGCGCCAGATCCTCGTTGTCGGAATAGGCGCGCATGGATTTTCCCGTGCGCGTGTGGGTCAGGAACCAGAACAGAAGCCCCACCACGATCACGGCCGTCACCACGGTGATGCCCTGCGTTGTCTTTATCGCCATGCCCTCGTCCAGGCCGGTCATCGACTTGAAGTTGCGCGCCGTGATGACAAAACGCTCGCCGTCCGAAAACCGCTGATCGCCCGGCCCGATGATGAAGCGTACCAGCCCGTTCATCACGAACATGACCCCCATCGACACGATCACCAGTATCACCGGCTTGACCTTTTGCGCGCGGTAAAAACGGTAAACCGTCCTGTCGGTCAGTAGCACCATCGCGGCACATCCGGCGATGCCGAATGGCAGCGCCAGCAACGCCGTGGGCAACGGACCCAGCCCGATACCGATGGATTGGAACCACCACGTCATCAGGATCGTGACCATGGTGCCAAAGGCCATCGTGTCGCCGTGGGCGAAGTTGGAAAAGCGCAAGATCCCGTAGATCAGCGTCACCCCGAGCGCCCCGAGCGCTAGCTGGCTACCATAGGCCAGGGCGGGAATGACGACGAAGTTGGACAGCGCCACGATTGCATTGAGAAATTCCATGCCTCAGCCCCCCAGGAACGATTTGCGCACTTCGGGATCGGCCAACAGCTCCTTGCCCGTGCCCGTGTAGGCATTGCGCCCCTGCACCATGACATAGCCCTTGTCGGCGATCGCCAGCGCTTGGCGTGCGTTTTGCTCGACCATCAGGATCGGGATGCCGGTACGGGCAACCTCGATGATCCGGTCAAACAGCTCGTCCATCACGATGGGACTGACCCCTGCGGTCGGCTCGTCCAGCATCAGCACCTTGGGTTGCGTCATCAAGGCACGGCCCACGGCAACCTGTTGGCGCTGCCCACCAGACAGCTCACCGGCCGCCTGCCGGCGCTTGTCGCGCAGGATCGGGAACAGCTCGTAAACCTGCTCCATCGTCGGGCGGATGTCGTCGCGCCGGATAAACGCCCCCATCTCGAGGTTTTCCTCGACCGTCATCGAGGTGAATATATTTGCGTTCTGGGGCACGAAGCCCATGCCTTTCGCCACGCGGTCCTGCGGCGACAGGTCGGTGATGTCTTCACCATCCAGCCGCACCGACCCCTGCCGCAGGTCCAGCATGCCGAAGACGGCCTTCATCGCGGTGGATTTGCCCGCCCCGTTGGGACCGACGATAACGGCGATCTCGCCGGGATTAACCGCGATGGTGCAGGAATGCAGGATATCGGGCCCCTTGCCGTAGCCCCCTGTCATGCTGTCACCGATCAGGAACGCCTGGGACGTTTCCATCGGGTGGCCGGTGCCGGGATGCGCGCCCAGTTGGCTGGTGTCTCCGGGGCGCGTGATCGTCAGATCCTTGTTCCCCCGGTCGTCCTGATAGGGATTGTCGCTCATCTGCGTCCCTCTTCATCTTGCCTGAAATACTCCGGGGGAGGCGCCCTATGGGCGACGGGGGCAGAGCCCCCAGGCAGCGACGATACTGGCGCGCGATCGTGCTGCGGGATGCAATGGGCCGATCCGGTCATGCGTCCACCTTTTCCTTGTTCTTCAGGCCGGTTCCCAAATAGGCCTCGATCACCTGCTCATTGGCTTTGATCTCGGCCAGTGTGCCTTCGGCCAGAACCTTGCCTTCGGCCATGCAGATAACCGGATCGCACAGGCGTTCTATGAAATCCATATCGTGTTCGATCACCACGAAAGTATAGCCGCGCTCGCGGTTGAGCTGCACGATGGCGTCTCCGATCGTGTTGAGCAGGGTACGATTCACACCTGCGCCTACCTCGTCCAGGAACACGATACGCGCATCCACCATCATCGTGCGGCCCAGTTCCAGCAGTTTTTTCTGCCCGCCTGACAGGTTGCCGGCTTTCTCGTCGCGCAGGTGGTCGATCGTCAGGAATTCCAGCACTTCGTCTGCCTTGGCCCTGAGTGCACGCTCCTGGTCGGCGATACGTCGGCGGCCAAACCAGGTGTTCCATATCCGTTCCCCGGTCTGATCGCCGGGGACCATCATGAGGTTCTCGCGCACCGTCATCGAAGTGAATTCATGCGCGATCTGGAAAGTGCGCAACAGCCCCTTGTGAAACAGGGTATGCGGGGCTAGGCCGGTGATATCCTCGCCCGCCATCGTCACCTTGCCTGACGTGGGCGAAAGAACGCCCGCTATGACATTGAAAAGAGTGGTTTTCCCCGCGCCGTTCGGTCCAATCAATCCGGTGATCGTGCCTTCGGCGATTTCCAGAGAGGCACCGTCGACCGCGTGAAACCCTCCGAAATGCTTATGCAGGTCTTCGACCTTGATCATGGGTGTTCCCCCTGCCGCGCATTGTCTGCGCCTGTCTTGATATTGAAACAGCCCGGAGAGACCCGGGCTGTTCGCGATCTTGGGCTCGTTCGACTCAGCGGAACTGCACCGTTTCGAAATCCGCGTCCTTGATTTCGTACTCGCGGTAGGTGCCAGCGGCTTCGCCGGGGCCGATCAGTTCCACGTTGGTGGCGCCCTCGTAGTTTACCTCGCCGCCATCGGCGATGATCTCAAGCGCCTTGCCCAGTTCACCGGGGTAGATTTTTTCGCCCGGTTCATTGGCCACGTCCATCACGTGGGTCTTGTACTCGCCCGGCTCCACCGATCCGGCGGATTGCATCGCCAGCGCGATCAGCGCCGCCGCGTCATAGCTTTCGCGGGTGAACGAGCTGCCACCGTTGATACCGGCTGCTTCGGTGATTTCGGCGAACGCCTCGGCGCCCGGGCCCGAACTCCACGGAACCGCCCCGAAGGAGCCGGGCATATCGGCGCCGACTTCTGCCATGAGAGCGTCGCCATACATGCCATCGCCCATCATGAAGGTGTCGAACGCGCCCGTGTCAAGCGAGGCGCGGATCATCCCCTTGCCGCCCGAGTCGGCATAGCCCAGCACCACCAGGACGTCACCACCGGCCGAGGCCAGCGCGCCAACTTCGGCCGAATAGTCCGCCTTGTTGTCCTCGTGCGGTGCTGCCAGCGTCACTGTACCGCCGGCTTCTTCGAAGCTGGAGACAAAGCTGTCAGACAAGCCCTTGCCGTAGTCGTTATTGGTGTAGGTCACCGCGACTTCGCTGATGTCTCGCGAAGCGAGGATATCAGCCAGAACCTGGCCCTGGCGCGCGTCTGACGGCGCGGTGCGGAAGAAGAAGCCGTTATCCTCTGCCGTGCTCAGGCCCGGCGACGTGGCCGAGGGGGAAATCATCACCATGCCGTTGGGCACGGCCACGTTGGACAGGATCGCACCCGTCACGCCGGAGCAGTCCGCGCCCATGATGCCCTTGATCCCTTCCGAGGTGATCAGGCGTTCAGCGGCGGCGGTGGCGGCGGAGCTGTCGATACAGGTCGAATCCGCGCGTTCGGATACCAGCGTCATGCCGTCCATGAACGCACCGCTGTCGTTGATCTCGGACATCGCCAGCTCGGCGCTTTCGGCCATGTGCGGCGTGAGCGATTCAATCGGGCCTGTATAGCCCAGGATGACGCCGATCTTGACGTCCTCGGCCGACGCGCTGCCGGCCATCAGGGCCGTCGCAGCGGTTGCCATCATCATCATCTTTTTCATTTAGCAATCTCCCTTATTGGAACGATAAGTCCGCCTCGGACCCTATTGCGCATCGTTTAAAAAGAAAAGTGCTTGTGTGAATGCGGTCGATGAAAAATCTGGACTCGGAGCGCATGAGTGAACAGATCCGTGATTTTGCGACGTGCGGTTCTATCTGTTTTGCTAGGGCGCAATGTCGAAGCGATCAGGGAGGTGACGGATGCACGGAAGAGCCATTATTGTCATGATTCTCACTGTTTTGGTCACGCAAGGTGTCGCGCAGGATGCGTCACCACCCCGGCAACAAATCGCACCAGAGCGGATCGCCGATGGCTTCGATGTGCCATGGTCGATCGGGTTCCTTCCAGAGGGCGCGATACTGGTGACAGAGCGCGGCGGACGGTTGTGGTATCTACCGACCGGCGATGCGCAGCGCAGGCAGGTCTCCGGGCTGCCGGAAATCGCCGCGCGCGGGCAGGGCGGCCTGCTAGACGTCATGGTGCCGCGCGATTTTACCCATAGTCGCGAGGTGTTCTTCAGCTACGCCTCGCCGCGGCCCGACGACGGGGCTGTGACGGCGCTGGCCGCAGGGCGGCTTTCGCGGGACGGCTCGCGGGTCGAGCGGGTGCGTGTGTTATTCAAGGCGGATACCGTCGGCCAAGGAGGGAGACACTTTGGCGGGCGGATCGTGGAGGGGCCTCAGGGGCATCTTTTCATGACTATTGGCGAGCGTGGCAACCGCCCTTCCGCGCAAGATCTGGACACACACAATGGAACTGTTGTCCGGCTTAACCGTGATGGAACAATTCCGGCTGACAACCCCTTCGTCGAGCGGAACGATGCATTGCCTGAAATCTGGTCCTATGGCCACCGAAACCCGCAGGGCGCCGCACTTGATGCGCAAGGCAGGCTGTGGGTGCATGAGCACGGAGCACGCGGCGGCGACGAGGTGAACCTGATCCGCAAGGGGGCGAACTACGGATGGCCGGTGATCGCGTATGGACGGCACTACTCTGGCGCCAAGATCGGTGAGGGCACGCACAAGGCGGGCATGGAACAACCCGAATTCTACTGGGATCCGTCCATTGCTCCATCCGGTTTCGTCATTCACTCGGGTCGGGGCGCGCCGGGTTGGCGTGGAAATTTTTTTGTCGGCTCACTCAAGTTCGACATGATCGCGCGTTTGAGTGGAAAGCCTCTCAGAGAAGTGGCGCGTATGCATTCGCCTGAAACGCTACGCGTGCGCGCATTACACGAAGGCCCCGACGGTGCGCTTTGGATCGTCAGTGAAGGTCGGGGCGCGATCTACCGGCTTGAGCCATGACAGAGGGGTCAAACGAATCAGATCGACAAGCGCGTCGCGTGGCTGCCGCGTTCGCGGTAGGGGGTGGTGTCGTAATGTGCGCGGTAGCATTTGGAGAAGTGCGACGGTGAGGCGAAGCCGCAGGCCAGAGCCACGTTGATCACGCTCATATCCGTCTGCATCAGAAGGTTGCGCGCCTTGGACAGGCGCAACTCCATGTAATACCGCTTGGGGCTGCGATTCAGGTAGCGGCGGAACAACCGCTCCAGTTGCCTGGTGGACATCCCTACTTCGCGAGCCAGGATCGAGGGGCTGATCGGTTCCTCGATGTTGGATTCCATCATCTGGATGACCTGGCTAAGTTTGGGGTGGCGCACGCCAATTCGGGTTGGAACGCTTAGGCGCTGCGTGTCCTGATCGGTGCGAATCGAGGAATAGATCAATTGATCGGCCACTGCGTTTGCCAGTTCCTCGCCATGGTGATTGGCGACCAGCTTGAGCATCAGGTCCACCGAGGAAGTGCCGCCCGCCGTCGTCATGCGATTACCGTCGACTACAAACACTGATTTGGTAAGCGATACCTCTTCGAATTCCTCGGCGAAGCTGTCCTGGTTTTCCCAATGGATCGTTGCGCGCTTGCCATCAAGAATTCCGGCGCGCGCCATCGGGTAGGCCGCTGTGCATAATCCGCCCACCATCAGGCCCTTACGCGCTTCGCGGCGAATCCAGTTCAGCAGCTTGCGCGTTGTTGCCCGCTGTACGCCGATGCCACTGCACAGCACCATGGTGTCATCGCGCCTGAGTTCGGGGAGATCGCCATCCAGCTTGAACTCGATATTTGCCGAACACACCATGCTTTCGCCGCCTTCGCCGACAACCTCCCATTCATAAAGAGTTTTGTTGGCCATTCGATTGGCAATTCGCAGGCTTTCGACCGCTGCGGAAAACGACAGAAGCGTGAATTGCTCCATCAAAACGAAAACGAAGCGACGTGGTTTGTCGCTCTCAACCTCGATCACCTGGCGTTGTGAGGTCATGTCGGTGATGTCCTTTCGGAGCGGGAGGGGATGGCAAAAACGCTCGGCGTCTTGCAATATCCAGTTGGCCCGAACGCTGCAACAAGGTCAAGAGGTGGAAAATCGCATATGGCTTCTGCCGAGGCAGTTTTGTATAAGCCGGGCGTGATCGCAAGCCCGGAGAATACAGATGACTGAATGGCAAAAGACCGATTGGCGCAACAAGCCCCGCGTTCAAATGCCTGATTATACCGACGCCGCGGCGCTTGGCGCGGTGGAGGCGCAGTTGTCCAAGTATCCGCCGCTTGTCTTTGCGGGCGAGGCGCGCAAGCTCAAGGCCGCGCTCGGGCAGGCCGCGCGCGGCGAGGCGTTCCTTTTGCAGGGCGGAGATTGTGCCGAAAGCTTCTCGGCTTTCAGCGCCGACGCCATCCGCGATACATTCAAGGTGATGCTGCAAATGGCGATGGTCCTGACCTATGGTGCCAAGGTGCCCGTGGTCAAGGTCGGGCGTATGGCAGGGCAATTCGCCAAGCCGCGTAGCGCGCCCACCGAGGTGCAGGGCGACAAGGAGCTGCCCAGCTACCGTGGCGACATCATCAATGAGCTGGATTTCACCGAGGCCGCCCGAATCCCCGACCCGGCCAAGATGCTGCAGGCTTACACGCAGGCGGCGGCCACGCTGAACCTGCTGCGCGCGTTTTCGACGGGCGGCTATGCCGATGTGCACCAGGTTCATCAGTGGACGCTTGGCTTCACCGAAGGCGAAAAAGCCGCCAAGTATCGCGACATGGCCAGCCGGATCAGCGATACGCTGGATTTCATGAAGGCCGCCGGCGTAGACAGCGACCGCGCCCATACCTTGCAAACGGTGGACTTCTACACCAGCCACGAGGCATTGCTTCTGGAATACGAAGAAGCGCTGACGCGTCTGGATTCAACATCCGGGAAATGGCTTGCCGGCTCGGGGCACATGATCTGGATCGGCGATCGCACGCGCCAGCCCGATGGCGCGCATGTGGAATACGCACGCGGTGTGCTCAACCCGATTGGCCTGAAATGCGGGCCGTCGATGACGCCGGAAGACCTGAAGGTGCTGCTCACCAAGCTCAACCCCGAAAACGAGGCTGGGCGTCTCACCCTGATCGCGCGTTTCGGTGCCGGGAACGTGGCCGAACATCTGCCGCGCCTGATCCGCACCGTGCAAGAACAAGGTGCGAATGTTGTATGGGTTTGCGACCCGATGCATGGCAACACGATCAAGTCCTCGTCCGGCTACAAGACACGCCCCTTCGATGCGGTGCTGCGCGAGGTGCAGGAGTTCTTTGCCATCCATCGGGCCGAGGGTACGATCCCTGGCGGTGTGCATTTCGAGATGACCGGCCAGGACGTAACCGAATGCACTGGCGGCGTGCGCGCAGTAAGCGACAATGATCTTTCGGCACGCTACCATACCGCCTGTGATCCGCGGCTCAATGCCAGCCAATCTCTGGAGTTGGCCTTTCTCGTGGCCGAGGAGCTGTCATCAATGCGTGACGCGCAGGCAGTGAGCGCCGGGTAGGCTCTCACACGCCTAGCCGTCGTTATCGACAAGGCGCAGACGGGGTGTTGATGAAGGTGACCGGAATTGGGATGCCGGATCAGAAAATCCACGCCTGATATCTGCCTGCTCGGAGTGACGCGTTGATGCCTTCTGCACACGCACCGGACGCAAGTGTGTGGTCATTTGGTCGAAACGGCGTGGTGTCTTTGTGCTCTGTTCAGTTTGTTGCGCCATCTCGATCGCGCCAAGCGCATGGGTTATTGCCCCGGTGTGGCCGCGTAGCGGCAGCATGACCATGCGCGCACGCAACGCGCATTGGACAAGGCCGCTCTTGGCACCCAATTCCATATGGCACAGCGCGGGTCGGTCGAAAATAGTCGGCATAAGCGCGTTAAGGTCTTCGCGGCATGACGGTGCGAACAGCGCGCTTAGTGGCATGCCACGAAGCTCCATCCCCATCTGTTCACACAGCGCACGCCCGGCGACACGCAACCGCATCACGTCTTGTGCCACGCGCTCCACCACGAAGGCATGCGCAAGCGCGCTGTCGATCCCGCGAGGATCGACAGCCGCCCGCTCCGGGATGCCTCCGCGGGAATACAGCGCGTGCCAGTAGGCTTCGACCTGTGCCAAGGGGCGGGGTTCATTCCGGCCCCTGCGGTATGCCTTCAAGCTGATGACCGTGCCGAATTGTTCCTGTGCGAAGCTCATGGTTTCGCTTCCACTCCGTGTATCTGCTGGCACTTGAGGGTTTCGACCCTGCCCTTGCATTTACCAATCGGTATTCGTGATGCGGCAAGAGTGGTGCCCAACCACGAAACTACAGAGATTTTTATGAAATTGCTCAGAAAATCTTTATGATTGGTTAATTTTGAAGGCCGACATGCCACCCAGCACTGGGAGCGCCCCATCTTGCCCTCGGACCATGAAATGGCTTAGGTCTGCCAAGATCGAGACGGGAGAGCCATGTGACGCAGTCGATGACAGGGTTTGCCGCGGCCAAGAATAGCGGTGCTGGTGCCACCTGGAGTTGGGATCTGCGCAGCGTCAATGCCAAGGGGTTGGACCTGCGTATCAGGGTGCCGGACTGGATTGAGGGGTTGGAAGCACAGCTTCGTGCGCGTTTGGCCCATTCCCTGTCACGGGGGAGCGTCACGCTCAACCTGCGTCTGACCCGCGAGGATGCGGGCGGCGAGGTGGCGCTCAATCAGCCTGCGCTGGGCGCGGTGTTGGATGCCATGGCGGAGATCGAGGCACAGGCAATGCAACGCGGACTGTCTTTGGCTCCCGCCACTGCCGCTGACATAGTATCGCAGCGCGGGGTGCTTGAGGCGCGCAGCACCGATGCGGAAACCGCCACCTTGCTCAAGATGCTACTGGCAGATTTCGAGACGCTGCTGGATGCATTCCGAGCGATGCGTGCTGACGAGGGACGTGCCCTGCATGCGATCTTGTTCGAGCAACTTGACAGGGTCGACAACCTTGTTGAGCAAGCCGGTGCCGCAGCGCAGGCCCGAAGTGCCGAGCAACGTCAGACGATGGCGAGCGCATTGGCGCGCGTGATGGACAACGCCGAAGCCGCCGACGAAGCCCGCGTGGCACAGGAACTGGCGTTGATTGCCGTGAAAACCGACATCACAGAAGAATTGGACCGCTTGCGCGCCCACGTAACCGCAGCGCGAGAACTGCTTGGCGTCGAGGGGCCCATTGGGCGCAAGCTGGATTTCCTGTGCCAGGAGTTCAACCGCGAGGCCAACACCCTGTGCGCCAAGGCCCAGTCAACCGCCCTTACGCGCATTGGGCTGGACCTCAAGACGGTAATCGAGCAGATGCGCGAACAGGTTCAAAACGTGGAGTGACATGCCAATGCCCGCCATTCGCCGTGGCCTATTGATCATCCTGAGTTCGCCATCCGGCGCTGGCAAATCCACGTTGACCCGGCGGTTGCGGGAATGGGATCCGACGCTTTCTTTTTCGGTATCGGCCACCACTCGCACGCCGCGCGAAGGCGAACTGGATGGAACGGATTACCATTTCCTGTCCGAGACGACCTTTCAGCGCGACGTTGCAAATGGCGACATGCTGGAGCATGCGCATGTCTTCGGCAATTTCTACGGTTCCCCCCGAGGTCCGGTGGAAAAGGCAATCGACGCGGGACGCGATGTCTTGTTCGATATCGACTGGCAAGGCGCGCAGCAGATCCAGAACTCGGCATTGGGCCAGCACACGCTTTCGATCTTCATCCTGCCACCGTCCATCAAGGAATTGCACCGCCGCCTTGTCAGCCGCGGACAGGACAGCGACGATGTGATTGCCAAGCGCATGCGCAAGAGCTGGGACGAGATCAGCCACTGGGCGGAATACGACTATGTTCTCATCAACGATGATCTCGACGAAACTGGCAGGCGTCTCAAGACAATCGTCGAGGCTGCGCGCCTAAAGCGTTTGCAGCAGCCGGGGCTGAATGCGCATGTAAAGGCCCTACACCAGGAATTCGAGGAGAGCCAATGACCTTCTACGCACTCGATGGAGACGTACCCCAGATCGAGGACGATACATGGGTTGCACCGGATGCCAATCTGATCGGCAAGGTGGTGCTTGAGGCTGCCGCCTCTGTCTGGTTTGGCTGCACCCTACGCGGGGACAATGAGGAAATCCGCATCTGCGCAGGTTCGAACGTACAGGAAAACTGTGTCATGCATACGGATATGGGGTTTCCACTGACTGTCGGGCCGGGATGCACCATCGGCCACAAGGCGATGCTGCACGGGTGCATCATCGGCGAGAATACCCTGATCGGTATGGGGGCGACGGTACTCAATGGTGCGCGTGTTGGGCGCGACTGCCTGATCGGCGCCGGTGCATTGGTGACCGAGGGCAAAGAGATACCCGACGGCAGCCTCGTGATGGGGGCACCCGGCAAGGTCGTGCGCGCACTGGACGCACAAGCCATCGAGATGCTGCGCGCCAGTGCCTTGCATTACCAGGAAAACATGCGTCGGTTCCGAAACGGATTATCGACGGTGTAAGTTCCGCCTTGCGTCAGTATGCCTCCGGCATCGGGCATTGAGCGGGGTTGTCGTTCACGTATCCGTGAGGCATAGCATGGTGCCATGACGGAACATCGGTCATCCCTTCTGCCTTTTTCCAAAGGGCTTGTGCTTCTGCTGTTGAGTGGCCTGCTACTGGTGCAAACCAGTATCGCCGGCTTCGGCTCGGGCAGTGCAGCGTCCGAGGAGGGCGCAAGTCGCATTGTGATCTGCGGCGCCGGGGGCGTAACGACCATCACGATCGCGGCAGATGGCACTCGGACGGTCGAGGACGGGGGAGAACGCGAGGCAGCTCAATGCCCGTTTTGCCTGATTTCTCTGGCTGTGGTGCCCGAAGGCGATGCTGCGGCACTGACGATCGACCTGCGACCGATCAGGCAAAGAACGCCCTCATCCACCCCACTGGCGCGGGCCGCCAACGTTGATCCCGCGTGCGCCATTCGTGCACCTCCACAGACAGTCTGAGCGGCGCGCACCCCGCTGCACGCCGCATGCCGCAAGACCTGCTTCCGCATCGCGCCCCGCGCGATGCGAGGAGGCGGGCGCGATTGTCTGACACGCACTGCATTCAAGGAATGGCACGATGTATACATTCACTCACCTGCGCTTTGGCGCATACACCATAGTACTGTCGTCACTCTCGGTTCAGGCCATGGCCCAGGCGGGCGACCCGCAAGCGCCCGATGTCACGGTTGACTTGGCTCCTATCGTGGTTGATGGCACCGGCGCCCCGGCCATGCCCGCCGCGATCAGCCTTGATCCGGCGGCAAGTGATCTTGCCCCCTATGCCGATGGCGGCACTCTCTTGCGCGCGGCACCGGGTGTGAGTTCCGGACGCATGGGGGGGCACGGGCTTGAGCCGGTGATCCGGGGCCAGAGCCAGAACCAGATCAACATTATCGATAGCGGTTCGATAACCTATGGCGCATGCCCCAACCGGATGGATCCTCCGGCGGCCACTGCCGGGTTCAGCCGCGCCGACAGCGTGATCGTCGAACGCGGGTATCAAAGCGTGACGCACGCCGCTGGAGGCTCTGGCGGGGCCATCGTTCTCGAGCGCAAACCGCCAGAATTCATGGACGGTGAACGCTGGTCAGTGTCCACGCATGCCGGTGCTGTCGGCAATGGCAACGTCCTTGGTGCGGGGGCAAGTGCCAGTTTCGATCTGGGTAATGGCTTCTACTTGAAAGGCTTCGTTGAGGCGCAGGATGCTGACAACTATACCGATGGAAGCGGCGCAACCGTGCGGAGCGGCTATACCCAGAAGGCATGGGGGCTAACGATGGGCTATGCGCAAGATGGCGCAGATCTGGCCTTGGATATGGAACGTGACCGCACCACCGACGTGCTGTTCCCGGGCGCAGGCATGGACAGCCCGATGTCCGAAACCACCATTTACCGGCTGCGTGGTGGGGTCGATCTGGATGCTGGCGTCCTTGCCCGGATCGAGGGCAGCGCTTATCTGTCCACGGTCGATCACGTGATGGACAACTTCACGTTGCGGCCCGTTGGGATGATGGCGGCGCGGACGCCGTCCTCGTCTGACACGCATGGTGGCAAGATTGAGGCGCAGCTCGCTTTTGGCGCGACGAATGCCAAAATTGGCCTGGATCTGCAATCGAACAACCGCGATGCGATGCTCTATTCCGGTCCCGCGGCGATGCTGGCGCAGGTTCTGGCCGAGAACCCGGCCTTTGCGCGATTCAACCTGTGGCCTGACGTGACGATCGAACAGGCGAGTCTTTTCGGCGAATCCGAAACACGATTGGGTGCCGATACCATGCTGACGCTGGGTGTGCGGTATGACCGGGTGCGCGCCAGCGCCGGCACGGCCGATGTTGTGCCCGGTGGCGGCGGAGCGTCGCCCAATGCGCTCTATACGGCGCAATATGGAACAACCTTCGATCACGCGCGAATCGAGAATAACCTGGGTGGCTTGGCTCGCCTTGAGTGGCAGGTGTCAGAGGGCGCACGCGTTTTTTTAGGGGCATCGCGCGCGGTGCGCACGGCGGACGCGACCGAACGCGCGATGGCAAAGAACGACTGGATCGGAAACCCCGATATAGCCCCGGAGAAGCACCACCAGCTTGACTTGGGCGTGGAATTGGATCGCGGTGATTGGCTGCTGACCGCGACCACATATATCGATGACGTGAATGACTACATCTTGCGCGACGCGTTCACAGTTCCGGGGGTGACGATCTATCGTAACGTAAATGCGCGGCTTGCGGGGGTCGAGATCGAAGGCAGCAAAACATTCGGCGCTTGGGAACTGAGCGGTGATGCGGCGTGGACCTATGGCCAGAACCGCAGCGATGATCGCCCGTTGGCACAGATTCCGCCACTTGCCGGAAAGATCGCGCTTAGCTACGGCCATCACGCATGGCGAGCTGGCGCGCGTATCAATTGGGCAACCAAACAGACCCGGATCGACCCCGCTCGGGATCCGGCCGCGACACCCGGTTACGCGACGCTCGACGTGTTCGGCGAGTACGAGGTTACACCGGGCACTGTTCTGATGGCCGGCGTGACGAACCTGACCGACCGTACATATGCCAACCACCTGAGCCGTGCAAACCTGTTCGATCCGGCGATGGTCCAAGTCAACGAGCCGGGACGAAGCATCTATCTCAGGCTCGAGGCGCGCTTTTGATGCGGTGCGATGCCTGGGTCGGTCATTCGGCTCAGGCATTGCATTGGTTACTTGTCGGTGCCGTGCCCCTGTGGCACTGATTTGCGCAAAAGGAGATACCAGATGCGCAATTCCCGCCCTTCGCTTATACGCCCTGTCGCATTCCCCGACAGCCTGTCCACCCCTGTTGTCACACCGCTCAGCCCCTCCGTCGTCTATGCCTCCGACAGCCCCGACGAGTTGGATTCGCAATATGAGGGGCGCGCGCAGGGCTATACTTATGCGCGCGAGGGGCATCCGAATGCCGATGTGCTGGCCGCGCGTCTCGACGCGATGGAGGGGGCCACCGGCGGTATCGTGACCGGCTCGGGCATGGCGGCGGTCACGGCCGTGATGTTAGGGCTGCTGAAGGCGGGCGATCATGTTGTCGGTGGTGATCAACTTTATGGGCGTTCCTTGCGCTTGATGGGGCAGGATCTTCCACGTATGGGCATCGAAACAACCCTTGCAGACCCCACTGATGCCGAGCGTTTTGCAGAGGCGATCCGCCCAGAGACGAAGATGATCTTGATCGAGGTCGTTTCGAATCCGACTCTGCGCGTGGCTGACATGGATGGCCTTGCCCGACTTGCGCGTGAACGGGGCATCCTGCTGGTCGTCGATAATACCTTTACCACGCCGCGGGGCTATCGCCCGCTCAAAGCCGGTGCCGATATCGTCATTCATTCGGTGACCAAGCTGTTGGCCGGGCATTCCGACGTGACCTTGGGCTATGCCGTTGCCCGCGATGAAGAATTGCAAAAGGCGATATACGATTTTGCCGTCACCACTGGGCTTACCCCCAGCCCATTCGATTGCTGGTTGGCCGAACGTGGTTTGGCAACCTTCGACCTTCGGTTTGACCGTGCGCAGGACAATGCCGCAGCGCTGGCGGATCACCTGGCCGGGTTGCCAGAGGTGAAGCGGGTGCTTTATCCGATGCGCGACGATCACCCCGATGCGGCGCGCGCAAGGGCACTACTGGGGGGGCAGGGGTGCAACATGGTCAGTTTCGAACTGGCAGGCGGGCGGGCAGCGGCCAACGCCTTTACCCGCGCCGCTGATGGTTTGGCATTTGCTCCAACGCTGGGGGACGTGGGAACGACGCTATCGCATCCGGCCAGTTCCTCGCACCGCGCGATGAGTGCGGAGGTCCGGGCATCCCTTGGCATGTCGGAAGGGTTCTTCCGCGTGTCCGTCGGGCTCGAGGACATTGGGCAGCTTCGAGAGGTGTTCACGAGTGCCGCAGCCGCCGCCAAAATGGTGCAATCGGATTGATTGGTGGTCGCAAGAGGAGCGCCGGCATGCAGCAGGGACTTGACGGATTATTGAATGCGCTGCCCATGCCCGCCCTTTTTATTGGTGCCGATGACCGCATTCTTGCGGCAAATGCCGAGGCAGCGCAATTGTTCGGGAGCGCTGCGGCAGGGCGGTTGCTGACTACGGTACTGCGACAACCAACGGTGCTGCACGCAGTGGATGATTGCCGCTCGTCGCTGGAGACGCACACGGCTCGGTACCTGACCAACGATGGCCAGCAGGATGTCACGTATTCCGTGAACTGTGGCTTTGTTTCGTTGCACGAGGGCCAGGGGGTGTTGGCATGCTTCGAGGATGTCACGCACATGGAGCAGATAGGCCAGATGCGACGTGACTTCGTCGCCAATGTCAGTCATGAATTGCGTACCCCCTTGACGGCGCTTCTGGGCTTCATCGAAACGCTGCGTGGTTCGGCCCGGGACGACGCGGCGGCACGCGAGCGGTTTCTGGGGATCATGGAAAAGGAAGCCGAGCGCATGAACCGGCTGGTGCGGGATCTTCTATCGCTCAGCCAAGTTGAGGCCGAGGAACGTATGCGCCCGGCCAAGCCGGTGAATATCGTCGATCTTGTCGAAGGGGCCGCACGCACACTGACCCATCTGGCGGACGGTGAGGGCGTGCGTATCGTACATGACTTGCCGGAGAGGCCGATCATGGTGCCGGCCGAGCCTGATCAACTTCGTCAGGTCATCACTAATCTCGTTGAGAATGCGATAAAGTATGGTGGCAAGGGCGGCATCGTTACTCTGTCGATAAGCCCTCCAGCCCAGGAGACAGCCCTGCGCGCCGAAGCCGTGCGCATTTGCGTGCGCGATACCGGCCCCGGCATTGATCCGTTGCATATCCCGCGCCTGACCGAACGGTTCTACAGGGTAGACAGCCATCGATCGCGCGAGATGGGTGGGACAGGACTTGGACTTGCGATTGTAAAACATATCGTGAACCGTCATCGTGGGCGGCTCTTGATCGAGAGTACGATTGGGGAGGGCAGCACGTTTTGCGTGATTTTGCCAACGTCTGAAGCGAAAAGCGTCAATTAGACAATAATTTCGGAATTTTTGCTCATTTGGATATTTTTAAAGTCGCATTTAGACAAGATTTGCGAGGCGCGCTTTACCTTGGCAGGGGGTCATCATCTTCACTTTGCGTTGCCAACCAGTCTCGGAACCGGTTCATCGCGGTGTCGTGGCTGCGACTCTTGGGCCAGACCAGGTAGTAGGCGCCCTTCATTTCGATCGGCCCGCCCCATGCGCGGACAAGGCGACCTGTTGCGAGATCCTGTTCGGCTAGGTAGTCAGGCAGCAACGCTACCCCCAGCCCATGCAGCGCTGCCTGCGTGATTGTCGAAAACTGATCATAGAGCGTGCCGGTCAGCGGATTGGCTGGCACACCGTGGGCGGACAACCACTCCGCCCATGCATCGGGGCGCGTTTCAATGTGCAATAGCGGTAGCTTGCTGATATCCTCCGGGCCGTTCAGCGCTGTTCCTTCCAGAAGCGAAGGCGCGCAGACCGCCAGCACCCGTTCTGTCCGCAGCCGCATATGATCGGTTCCCGGCCAATCGGCATTTCCAAAATGTATTGCTGCATCAAATGGTTCCGTGGAAAAGTTAAACGACTTGAGCCGGGTGGACATGTTGATCGTGATGTCCGGGTGCAGCCGTGCAAAGTCTGCCAATCGCGGGACCAGCCATCGCATACCGAATGTAGGCAGGATCGCCAGATTCACGCTCCCTCCACCAGGCGTGACCTGTAGCTTCAGGGCTGCCTGCGCGATTTGTTGCAAGGCTGCTCGTATTTCAGCGACATAAGCCGTTGCTTCCGGGGTTAACGACATGCGCCGCCTTGTCCGAGTGATCAGCGTTACGCCAAGTTGGGTTTCGAGCGTTTGCAACTGCCTGCTGATCGCGCTTTGCGTCAGGTTGAGTTCCTCGGCGACAGCCGTAGCGCTGCCAAGCCTGTCCAGCGCCTCCAGGGCGCGAAGCGAGGCAATCGAGGGAAGAAAACGACGCGGAGCAATCATGTATGCATTTTACTCATGTATTCATGCGGAAGTCTCGCTTCATTCTGCGCATATCGGTCTGTACACTGCAATTGAAAGAGCAAAAAACTCATGTAAACCCAAACAACTCACGAGGCCCCCCATGACCAACACGAAACCTGCACTGCGCGCCAAGGATGCTCCGGACCTGGGAGCCTTCGATTGGCAAGATCCGTTCCGCATGACAGACCAGTTGAGCGAGGATGAACGCATGATCAGCGATAGCGCCCGTGCGTATGCACAGGAAAAGCTGCAACCGCGCGTCATGCAGGCCTTCGCCCAAGAAAAAACTGATCCGGAAATTTTCCGAGAGATGGGGGAGATGGGCCTTCTTGGTGTCACCACGCCAGAGGAATATGGTGGTCTTGGGTCCGGCTACGTGGCCTATGGCCTTGTCGCGCGCGAGATCGAACGTGTCGATTCAGGTTATCGCTCAATGATGTCGGTGCAGTCCAGTTTGGTGATCTACCCGATCTATGCCTATGGCTCGGAGGCGCAGCGCCGCAAGTACCTGCCCAAACTGGTCAGCGGCGAATGGGTTGGGTGTTTTGGCCTGACAGAGCCGGACGCTGGCAGCGATCCGGCCGGCATGAAGACCCGTGCGGTGAAGACTGATGGGGGGTACCGTCTTACAGGGTCGAAGATGTGGATTTCCAACAGCCCAATCGCGGACGTGTTTGTTGTTTGGGCAAAATCCGAGGCGCATGGCGGCAAGATCCGCGGCTTTGTCCTTGAAAAGGGGATGAAAGGGCTGAGCGCGCCAAAGATCGAGGGCAAGATGAGCTTGCGCGCCTCGATCACGGGCGAAATCGTCATGGATGACGTGGAGGTCGGCGAAGAGGCACTGTTGCCGCATGTCGAGGGACTCAAGGGGCCGTTCGGCTGCCTCAACCGCGCGCGCTACGGCATCAGTTGGGGGGCCATGGGGGCGGCGGAATTCTGCTGGAGCGCGGCGCGGCAGTACGGGCTTGACCGGCACCAGTTCAGGCGTCCACTGGCGCAGACGCAGCTATTCCAGAAGAAGCTCGCGGATATGCAGACCGAAATCGCGCTTGGGCTTCAGGGCAGCTTGCAGGTGGGCCGCCTTATGGATGCGGCCAATGCGGCGCCTGAGATGATTAGCCTGATCAAGCGCAATAACTGCGGCAAGGCACTGGACATCGCCCGCATGTCCCGCGACATGCATGGCGGTAACGGCATCAGCCTGGAATACCAGGTGATCCGTCATTTGGTTAATCTTGAGACGGTTAACACCTATGAGGGCACACATGACGTGCATGCGCTGATCCTCGGGCGTGCGCAGACTGGCTTGCAGGCATTCTTCTGATCCTGATGCCCTCATAGCGGGCTCGTCGCGTCGATCCGCCGTGCCGCTACCGCACGCCTGCCTTGCGCGTCGGTCGCTTCTCAAACTGTGTCAAATTCGAAACGATTTGTTCATAGTGATGGAGAAGCGACTGGTAACTGTTTGGTTTGGATGACTCTTCAGGCTAGGCTTAAGCAACGAGTGGAAAAATCCACCAAGGCGCTACCGCAGCCGATTTGGCGAGGCGCGCCAGCATGAGGCAGGCAAAAACAGACCGGAGAGCAGTATCCATGGCCAAGGATTCCTTTACCGTCATTTCGACGATGAAGAACGAGGGCCCTTTCGTCCTTGAATGGGTTTCGCACTACAAGGCATTGGGATTTGACAATATTCTGGTGTGCACGAATGATTGCGAGGACAGCACTCGCGAGTTGTTGCGGGCGCTTGAGCGGAAGGGGCTGGTTAGGCATCACCCGACGCGCATCTGGCCGCGCGCTGGCATCCACCGATCCGCGTTGCGGCAAGCATTGCGCTATGACGAGGTGAAGCAGGCAGATTGGAACTTCGTCTGTGACGTAGATGAATTTCTCAACATCAAGGTCGGGGACGGGTCGGTCAGGGCCTTGGTCG
>CAZOKA010000005.1:0-19598 GCA_964580265.1 uncultured Rhodobacterales bacterium
GGGCGCGCGCAGGCGCTCGATCGCGGCGTTCAACTCGCCCTCGGGAAGGGGATAGGGGACAAATTCGTCCGCCCCTTCGCGCAGAAGGCGGTGCAGAGCGGCGGGGCTGATGTCATCGGCGATGAGAACGACGCGGATGTTGCGAGTGTGGGCCTGCTTGATCAACTCGCTCAGCATCTCGATGTTGTGCTCGTCCTCGGTGTCGATGGCAAGCGCCACGAATTCCAGGTCGGTGGCTTCGGGTTGATTGAAGAAGGCGATGGCATCCGCGAATCCCAGATCCCCCCAGCCTTCGCCGAGGATGGTTTCCATGTCCTCAATCAGAAGATCGAAATTCTGGACATCGCGACTGATGGTGCAGGCACGGATCGGAGTTGCGTCCGGGTTGAAATCATCGGTACTCGTCATTGGCCTCACGTCCTTTGTATACGGATGGCGCAGACGCTTTATACCCAGCGGTACAATGGCTGATAAAAGCCACTCTGCGCCACCCGGCGCCCGAATCGAATGGGCGCGGTGTTTTTCGTAGGATCACAGTTGCGGAAAATCTTGGCGAGATTGGGGCCAAAAGATCGTATTTGTGCGGTGATCGTGGATGAAAGCCGCATTCGGGGCGGATTGTTCACGGATGGAAAAGCGGCTGCACACCGATCACTCAGCCGCGTCACCTCCGGTTGCGCCGCTGACTGCGGCGCTTGTCAGGCCGGTTGGCGCCTTGGCGCTGGCGACATAGTCACGATAGACGATCTGCGCATATTTCCCGTCCAGAACCATCGGATGGTTTTGCAGGAAGCCCGACACCTCGGTCACGGTACGGCGATTGCGGCGTTCGCGGCCTTCGGTGACGATCAGCGGTTGCGTCTCGCCGTAGGAAACCAGCGCCTCCAGGCGGCCACGGCTGACGCCACGGGTCGCCAGGTAGTTGACCACCGTCTGCGCCCGGCGCAGACCGAGGCGCTTGTTGTATTGTTGCGATCCGACCTTGTCGGTATGGCCATAAACGCGGAACCGAACCTCGGGGAATTGGCGTATCCAGTGCGCCTGCCGGTCAAGCGCGGTACGGGCCGCGCTGTCGAGTTGAGCGGAGTTGAATGCGAAGGTAACGGTCGAGTCCACCTCTTTGGCAAAACGGCGCGACAAGTCAACAACGTAGGATTTCTGCCCCGACATGATTTGCGTGTTGTTCATCGTGGCATTGCCGAAAAAGCCCTCGTCAATGGACGAGCCAGCCTCCTGAAAGAACCCCTGGGTGTTAGGGTTATCGGGAGAGCAGGCGGCAAGGCCTATCAGAATGAGCGGAGTGGCGATCTTTTTCATGGGCACCTGCATCGGGTCAATCCATCACGTAGCCATAAGAGCCGTTGAAATCCTGCTTGGCGACTTCGCCGGCGGCGCCCTTGAGCTTTTGCGCGCCTTCGCGGGTCATCTTGCCGAACAGGAACAAATCGTTCTCGGTCGGGGGATTGACGCGATCGGTCGGCAGAACCAGAGCCTCGCCCTGGGTGGGGGTTACAAGATGGGCGGTAATGATGATCACCAGCTCCGATTGCTGGCGCTGATAATCGGCGCTGCGGAAAAGCGCGCCCAGAACGGGGATATCGCCGAGCCAAGGCACCTGGCTGCTTGTATCGCGGAATTCATCCTGTAGCAGCCCTGCGATGGCAAAGCTCTGGCCATCCCGCAATTCGACCGTGGTCGATGTTTCGCGGCGGGTGAAGGCATCAATGCTGAAGCCGGTGCTGATCGTGGTGGAATTGGTCGGGTCCAGTGCGGAAACTGCGGCCTTGAGTTCCAGGTTGATCAGCTTCTTGTCCACCACGCGGGGAATGAAGTTCAACTCGACGCCGAAGGGTTTGTATTCGACCGTGATCGTGCCGTTGTCCTGGCTGACGGGCACGGGGTATTCGCCCCCGGCCAGGAACTTGGCCTCCTGCCCCGACAGCGCGGTCAGGTTAGGTTCGGCCAGAGTGCGCGCGACGCCCTTTTTTTCCAGTGCTTGCAGCAGCACCCCCACCTCGACCGCGCCAGCGGTAAAGCCAAGCAGCATCGAGCCGTCATTGCCGGAGCTTCTGGGTATGTTGCCGCCTACGATGCCCAGACCAGAGGCGTTGCCAGTGCCAACGGCACTGTCGAGGGAGCTGCCGCCGCCCGCAGGCCGGTTCAGCGAAAGCGAACTGCTCAGGGCCTTGGACACCGTGCGCTCCATCTCGGCGAAGCGGACCTTGAGCATGACCTGCTGCACGCCGCCAACGCTCATCAGGTTGGACACCCGTTCGGGCGCGTAGCGTTCAGCCAGGTCAAGCGCGCGCTGCATGCGCTGCATGCTTGACGCGGTGCCGGACAGCACGATGCCGTCATTGGCGGTGCGCACCTCGATCTTTTCACCTGGCAGGATCTGTTGCAGGCGCTCCTTGAATTCGCTGATATCGGCAGAGACACGCACATCCACGTTGGCGATCAATTGCCCGGTTGCGTCAAGAAGCGTCAGCGTGGTCATGCCCGGTGTCTTGCCAAGCACATAGATCGTGCGATCCGATAGCGAGGATATATCGGCGATCTCGGGGTTTGCGATGGACAGTTCGGCAAAAGGCACGTCGCTTTCCACCACCACGGCCCGGTTCATTGGGACGCCGAGCTTTGACGTCACGCCTTCGCGGACGACGCGCACGGTTTCAGCCAGTACGCTACTTGGCGCGGCCAATTGCACGAAACAGGCGACCAGCGCCAGCAGGCCCACCTTCAGGAAGCTGTCGGTTTTCATGTGACCTGCCTTTCCGATCACGCCTCAATAACGGGTCTTGGTGCCCATATTTCGGAGGAGCTTGCTTCATTTTTTGATTTTTTGCAAGAATCAATACCTTCGGGTGCGCGGTTGATGTGGATAACTCGCAACAGGCGGGGGCGGCAATGCAGTCACGCGCGGCTAGCGGGGCCGCGCGCGCGAGTGGAGCAGGTGCCAAATGGTGGATCAGTTGGTGCAGGGGATCGGGATCTCGACCACTTCGGAGCCGCGGCGGGTGCGGATGGTGCAGATCTCTTCCTTTTGTTCAGGTTCCGGTGCCGCGCTCGCTTCGATCCCGAGCAGATCGCGTTGATCGATCTCGATCGCCGAAGATACGGTGGTGTCCCCCACGCCGACGAGGGACAGAGACAGGCGGCCGGTCGATTGCGCTTGGGCCAACGTCGCGACCTGTTGCGGGCGCACGGCTACCGTGACTGTACGTGCGATGGTGGCGCCGGGGCGATCGTCGCTGGAGCTTTGGTCAACGGCGACGAGTTGCACGCCGGTTTCGATGAGCTTGGTGATCTCGCCGCGCGCGTTGCCTTCGACGGTGGCGCGCCCGACATTGCCCGTCCAGTAGACATCGACACGGTCGCCCGGTCGCAGGAATCCGGAGACGCCGCTGGTGGCATCGACCTTGATCGCGAAGGCGCGCATGCCGCGCTTGATCCGCGATGTAATGCCGGCGTCCTGGCCGGGTTTGGTGACCTTGACCGCGAGGATCGCCTCGTTCTTTTCCATGGTGCGCAGGATTGTGCGCGGATCCTTGCCTTCGGGAAACAGGTCGGCCGGATTGGTGAACACGCCCTCGGGCAGGGCGCTCTTGGGCCATTTGACGGGGCGCACGTCTTCCTTGCTCAGGCGTTCGCCATACTTCAGCGGGCGGTCGGCAACGAAGACATCGACGGTGTCCACCATGCGCGATTGCGCCGCGCGGGCCTGGGCAAGCTGTGCCTCGTAGGCGTCCATGCGGGTTTTAACCATATAGGCGGCGAAACCGGCCAGGCCGATGCCGACGATCAAGACAAGTCCAAAGACAGCTCGCATCTGATAAACCTTTCCGTTGCGCAGGGTTAGGTGCGCGGTTTGGAACATGATCGTAACGAAAGAATGTTGCCCGAATGTGGCAAAAGCGGGATGATTCCATGATCGTCGCGCGTCTGGTCTGGTGACCAGATCCTAGAACGTCACGGTGCTCATGTAGCTGCTGGTTCCATCGCTCAGATCAAGCGCCGCGGTTCGCAGGTTGCCATAGCCAGCGGCCAGCAGGGTGACGACCAATGCGCAAAGAACGACCCAATCCACCGTGACGGCACCTTCCTCGGTGCGTCGGAATTTCTGAAAACGTTTACGCATACTTGCACCTCGCGTGTCGTGGTCTGACAGGAGGTTCCATTCTGGAAACTACGGGCCGATTTTTCTGACCTCGTGCCCCTGGTCGAATATTTTGGCCGCACCCGGCATGTATGGGCGGGTGCGGCCTTAATTCACTGTGCCGGATTTCCGATCAGAAGCTGCCGGGGGTCTGCGAACTCATATAGTCGTTGGTGGCCGAGGTCATGTCTTCTGCGCCGGTCTTGATCGAGCTGTATGCGGCCACGGCCAGGCCAACGACGGCGGCGGTCAGCACGACCCAGTCAACAGTCACGGCGCCGGATTCGTCGTTGTGGAAGTTCTTGATGAAGTTGATCATGGTTTGGTCCCTCCAAAGGATCAGTTGGTTACTCAGGTTTGCAACCGCGTCGGTGAGGTTGTGGACCGCCTCTCTCTTTGGCCCGTCACCGTCTTGGCATGGCGACATATAGCCAACGGATTGGGGCAACAGTTTGGCGCGAAAATAGCAATTTTGGGCGTCTGGAAATTATTTGGTAACTATCTTGTAAGTGTATATAAATAAACAATTAAATATTTTCCATTTTTTGGAGTCTTGGTACTATTGGTTGAAGGGGCGGGCGTTCTTGGGTGCCAAGATTGGCGTTAGCAGGGGGTTTTTCTGGTCTGCGAGTCGCCTATATGCGATACTCCACGCCAATTTATGAGACGGGAAAGCCCGCATGATCTCGATGTTCCGTCCTGTGCGCGCGGTTGCGATGGCCTTGGCCGTCATGGCGGGTGTTCCTCCTGCCAACTCAGAACCACCCCCGTTTCCCGATTTCACCTTTAAGCGCGTGACGCCGCCCAAACCCGGTGACAAGCGGATCACCGTGCAGATCGCCCCGAGTGAACCAGAGGTAGCGACCCGACCGAAAAAGGGGGGTAGTAATGAGACTGAGCGCGCAACCACGGGTGCTGAGGCGCGCTATGCATGGTTCTGGAGCAGCATGGAGGCGGAGGCCGAGCCAACCGCGCCGCGTCTGGAACTGGCCTTGCAAAGGCTGGGTAATCCACCAACGGGTGCGCAGGTGCCGGCACCCGCATTGGCGGGGATGCTGGATATCGCGGGGCGTTATGGGCCGGCGATGATGCGCCATACCGTGGGCACGGGGGTGTCGCCGGCGCTAGTTCTGGCGGTGGTCGCAGTGGAATCGGGCGGGCGAGCGGACGCAGTCAGTTCCAAGGGCGCGCGGGGGCTGATGCAACTGATGCCCGATACCGCGCGGCGCTTTGGCGTGGAGGATGCGGCGGATGCGGCCGATAACCTGCGTGGCGGTGTCGGCTACCTTGATCAGCTATTGGCCGAGTTTGCGGGTGATCCGATCCTGGCGCTGGCGGCCTATAACGCGGGCGAGGGTGCCGTGCGCCGCCATGGCGGCGTGCCGCCCTTTGCAGAGACGCGCGCTTACGTGCCGCAGGTGCTGGCGGCCTACGGCGTGGCGCGGGCGCTGTGCAAGACGCCGCCCGAGCTGATCTCGGACGGCTGCGTGTTCGAGCTGGGCAACTGATCGCGGCGTCAGATCGACAGCTTCTTGAAAATCGGCTCGGGGATGGCTCGGATGATCAGCATGATCAGGCGCCAGAAGCCGGGTGTATAGATCACGTTGCGACGCTTGCCGATGGCGCGCTGGATATCGTGCGCGACGTTGCCGGGGGTCGCGACCAGGAACATGCCCTTGATGCCCCAGGTCATCGCGCTATCGACGAAGCCGGGTTTGACGGTGATCACGTGCCCGCCCGCACGGCCAAGCCGGTTGCGCAGTCCGGCAAGGTAGGTATGGAAGGCGGCCTTGCTGGCGCCGTAGGCATAGTTGCCGACGCGGCCCCGATCCCCGGCGACGGACCCGATGCCGACGATGGTGCCACTACCGCGCGCCTCGATCATCGGGGCAAGCGCGTGGAGAAACCGCGCAGGGCCGGTGAAATTGTCCTGCATCACCCCCTGCAACAGGAGCGGGTTGTCGTCAATGCGGGCCTGATCGGGCATCGAGCCGACGAATACGGCGGCGTTAAGGGTGCCTTCGGTCTGTTCCAGCGCGTCAAGGATCGGGGCGTCGTGTTTCGCCTCGCGTGCGTCGAACCGCATGGCGTGCACGTCGCGTGCGCCGCGCAACGTGCAATCGGCGGCAAGCGTCTTGAGATCGTCCATGTCGCGCCCTGCAAGGATCAGGGCGTGCCCCTGCTCCGAGAGCGCGCGGGCAAAGGCGCGCGCCATGGCCGATGTGGCCCCCAGTATGACCCATGTCTGTTGCATCATGCTCTCCTAAGGCCCAGGCGGCGGGTCATATCGGTTTCAAGTGCGCCATCGGGATCTGCTTTGGCCGCCGCGGCGGCCCAATCGGCGTGCTCGGGATACATGGCGCGGATCGCGTCGGGGGCGGCCAGCGCGTCCTTGGCGAGGTAGAGCCGCCCGCCGGCATCCAGGACATCGCCCTCAAGTGATTGGATCAGGTCGCGGGCGCGGGCGCGATTGGGAAAGTCCACGGCCAGCGTGTAGCCCTCCATCGGGAAGGACATCATACCGCCGCGCCCCGGCCCCAGCCGTTTGAGCACCGCCAGCGGCGAGGCGAGGCCGCTATTGGCGATCCGGGTCAGCATGGCATGCAGGGCGTGGGCCTTTTCGGGCGGCACGACGCATTGGAACTGGTGAAACCCGCGTTTGCCGTAAAGGCGGTTCCAGTCGTGGATCTTGTCGAGGGGGAAGAAGTAATCCTCTATCCGCTTGGTCACGGTGCGCCCGGCGGCGGGGACGCGGCGGTAATAGAGTTCGTTGAAGGCGCGCACGATGGGTTTGGACAAGGCCCAGTGCGGCGCGGTCATCGGCACGGTATGCGGGTGGCGCGGGGGACGGGCGGGATCGGGGCCGATTTCGCCCTCCTCGACGATACCGCGCCCGAGCGCGGCGCCGCGTGCGCCCGCGTCCAGCCAGCCGACGGTATAGGTGGCCTCGGACGCGTCCAGAAGGGCGATGTGCTCGTCCCATCCGGTCACGCGGGATTCGCGCACCCGCATGGTTTCGCCGGAAATCGGGATCATCTGCACCCGCGCAGAGACGATCACCCCGGTCTGTCCCAGCCCGCCGATGGTGGCGCGCATCACGTTGGGGGCGGATTTGGTGGTGATCGGGCGGGCCTTACCGTTCTGCATCAGGCGAATGGCGCTGACGTGCTGTCCGAAGCTGCCGGCGTTGTGGTGGTTCTTGCCGTGCACATCCATGGCGATGGCGCCGCCCAGGGTGGCAAACCCGGTGCCCGGCAAGACGGGCAGAAGCCAGCCGCGCGGCGCCAGCAGGCGGGTGATCTCGCCCAGGGTCACGCCGGCCTCGGCCTCGAGCACGCCGTTGGTCTCGTCGAAGGACAGCAGCCGGTCGAGGCGGGTCATGTCTATGGCCGGCCCGGCGCCGTTGATGCAGGCATCGCCATAGCTGCGCCGGTTGCCGATGGCGGGCGCGGCGGGCAGGGCCCGCAACGCGCCGATCCGTTCGGGGCGGGCGATGTCGCCCGTGGCGCTGAGCGCGCGGCCCCAGCCGGTGTAGGTCATGTGGTTCCAGATCATCGTGGCCCCTTGAGCGAATTGCGTTCGGCTATGGGAAAGGTTGTAAACCCGATTGCGATGGCAAACCACAGGGTGGTGACGCGGATCACCGCGGTGGCGGGCAGGGCGGCCTCGATCGGCACGCCCTCGACCAGCAGCAGGGCCACCATCGCGCCTTCGGCCCCGCCAAGGCCGCCGGGCGCGCCCGTCAGCCCGCCTGCCAGCGTCGAGAAGACGAAGATCAGCGTTGCCTTCCACAGGCCGATATTGTGGCCCATCCAGCCCATCAGCAGGTGAAACGCCCAGCCCTCGGCCAACCAGCCGATCAGGCCCAGCCCGGTAGCGGCCAGTAAGACCCAGGGGTGCGAAAAGCGCCCCAGCGAGCGCGCCGCCGTGCGCAACCGACCCATCAGCCGTGCCAAGCGCCCGGTTGCGCGGTAGAAGCCGCTGGCCAGGCCCGACAGCAATTGCGGGCGCGTCACCACGAAGGCGCCGACAAGCGCCAGTATCGCCACTGGCAGCGCCATTGCCACGCTTGCGCTGCTGAGCGCAACCGACAGGCCGAGCAGCAGCCCCATCGCGACCAGGTCGCTGGCCCTGTCCACCAGGACCAAGGGGGCAGTGCGCTCGACGTTCCAGCCGGTTTCGCGCTTGATCCAGCGCATGCGGATCACCTCGCCGACGCGGCCGGGCGTGACGACCATTGCAAATCCGCCCCAGAAGTGGGTGAGGTTCCGCAGCAGCCCCGTCGGCAGGCCGAGGCGCCGCGCGAACAGGTGCCAGCGCAGCCCGCGCAGCCCGTAGTTGACACAGGACAGCCCCAGCAGCGCGGCGATCTGCAGCACGCCGAGGTTCGATAGTTGGGCCATCGTTTGCTGCCAGCCGGTGGCCACCGCGGCGGAGACCAGCCCGGCCGCGACCAGTGCGACCAGTCCCGCCATCAGCGCCAGGTCGCGCCAGCGCGCAACCGGTCGTGCGGGGGTCGATATGTGGGGAATGCCGTGTGTCATCGCGTCTGCAGGCCGCCTTTCGGGATGTGGCGATAGTAGGGTGCCGGGCGGTGCATTGAAAAGGCTGCACATGCCGATCTTTGCCGGGCGGGCATGAAAAAGGCCCGGAACGCGGTGCGCCCGGGCCATTTGTACGCGTATCGCGGCGATCAGTTTACGATGGTCGCCTCGGTGGCGGCACGGATGTCGTCTTCGGTGACGCCATCGGCTGCTTCCACGATTCGCAGGCCGCCCTCGACCACGTCGAGAACGCCGAGGTTGGTGATGATGCGGTTCACCACGCCGGTGCCCGTCAGCGGCAGCGTGCATTTCTTGAGCAGCTTGGAGTCGCCTGCCTTGTTGGTGTGGTCCATGACCACCACGACGCGTTGCACCCCTGCGACAAGGTCCATCGCGCCGCCCATGCCCTTGACCAGCTTGCCGGGGATCATCCAGTTCGCCAAGTCACCGTTTTCGGCCACTTCCATCGCGCCGAGGATCGCCATCGCGATCTTGCCGCCGCGGATCATCCCGAAGCTGGTGGCGCTGTCGAAATAGCTGGTGTGAGGCAATTCGGTGATGGTCTGCTTGCCGGCGTTGATCAGGTCGGGGTCAATCTCGTCTTCGGTGGGAAAGGGGCCCATGCCCAGCATCCCGTTCTCCGATTGCAACGTCACTTCGACCCCGTCGGGGATGTAGTTGCTGACCAGCGTCGGAATGCCGATGCCGAGGTTCACATAGGTGCCGTCCTCAAGCTCCTGCGCCGCGCGGGCGGCCATCTGGTTGCGGTCCCAAGGCATGATCAGTCCTCCCTCAGCGTGCGTTTCTCGATCCGGTTCTCATGCTCGCCCTGGATGATGCGATGCACGTAGACGCCCGGCAGATGGATGCAATCGGGGTCAAGCTGTCCGGGTTCGACGATTTCCTCGACCTCGACAACGCAGGTCTTGCCGCACATGGCCGCCGCGGGATTGAAGTTGCGGGCAGTCTTGCGGAACACCAGATTGCCGGTGGTGTCGGCCTTCCATGCCTTGACGATGCTGAGATCGGCAAAGATGCCGCGCTCCATGATGTAGGTCTCGCCGTCGAAATCCTTGTGTTCCTTGCCTTCGGCAATCTGGGTTCCGACGCCGGTCTTGGTGTAGAAGCCGGGGATGCCCGCGCCGCCGGCGCGCATGCGTTCGGCCAGCGTGCCCTGCGGGTTGAACTCCAGCTCCAGCTCGCCCGAGAGATACTGGCGCATGAATTCTGCGTTCTCGCCGACGTAGGAACTGATCATTTTCTTGACTTGCTTGGTTTGCAGCAGGATGCCGATGCCGAAATCATCCACCCCCGCGTTATTCGACGCGAATGTGAGGTTCCTGGTGCCGGCGTCCCTGATGGCATCCAGCAGCAATTCCGGGATGCCGCAGAGGCCAAAGCCCCCGGAGGCGATGAACATGCCGTCGAACAGCAGCCCGTCGAGCGCCTCTCCGGCGTTAGCATAGACTTTCTTCATTGGTGTCTCCCTGACTAGCGGAATTGCGTGGGTTTTGACCGTTGCGCGAGGGGGAGTCAATGAAATGCCCGCCTGAGAGGCGGGCATACGTAGAACTGCGTAGGGCGTGGCATGCGCCCCCACCGCTTGCATGACAGGCTGCTGTCAGGACGCGGTTTTCTTCTTTGCTGTCGTTTTCGAGGCAGTCTTTTTGGCAGAGGTCTTTTTCGCCGGGGCCTTGCCCTTGCCGCCCTTCTTGGTCGCTTTCGCCGAGATCAGCTCAACCGCCATGTCCATGGTCACATCGGCCGGTTCCGTGCCCTTGGGTAGCGTGGCGTTGACTTTGCCCCATTTCACATATGGGCCATAGCGACCATCCATCACGTTGACCGGGCCGCCTTCGGCGGGGTGTTCGCCAAGCTCTTTCAGGGGCTTGGCGCCAGCGCGGCCCTGTCCGCGGCTGGCGGCTTTCTTGGCCAGTTCCTCGACCGCGCGGTTCATGCCGATTGTGAACACGTCGTCCACTTCCTTGATGTTGGCATAGAGGCGGCCGTGCTTGACGTAGGGGCCATAGCGCCCGATGCCGGCCTCGACCGGCTCGCCATCGTCGGGGTGGGGGCCGATTTCGCGCGGCAGGCTGAGCAGCATCAGCGCCTTTTCCAGGTCCATGTCATCGGGGGACCAGCCCTTGGGCAGCGAGGCGCGCGGCGGTTTCTTGTTTTCCTCGGTCGCTTCGCCGCGCTGGACATAGGGGCCGAAGCGCCCCGAGCGGAGCGTGATCTCGTCGCCCTGGTCCTCGCCCAGAACGCGATCACCCTGGCCTTCGTCGCCGCCCAAGGGGCGGGTGTAGCGGCATTCGGGGTAGTTGCCGCATCCGACGAAGCCACCGCTGCGCGAGGTTTTCAGGTGCAACTTGCCAGTGCCGCACAACGGACAGGTGCGCGGATCGCTGCCATCCTCGCGCGGCGGGTAGAGTTGCGGCGCGAGCGCGTCATCAAGCACATCGAGCACTTCGGTTATGCGCAATTCAGACGTCTCGGCGATCGCGGCCGAGAAATCACGCCAGAACCTGGCCAGCAGTTCCTTGTAGTCGGCCTTGCCGGCACTGACCGAGTCGAGCTGATCCTCCAGGTCGGCGGTGAAATCGTATTCCACGTAGCGCCGGAAGAAGTTCATCAAAAAGACGGTGACGATGCGGCCCTTGTCCTCGGGAAAGAGGCGGTTGCCTTCCTTGCGGACATATTCGCGGTCCTGGATCGTGCCGATGACGCTGGCGTAGGTGGAGGGGCGCCCGATGCCCAGCTCTTCCATCCGCTTGACCAGCGTCGCCTCGGTATAGCGGGGAGGTGGCTGCGTGAAGTGCTGCTCGGGGGTGATGCCGTGTTTTCCGGCTGCCTCGCCCTGCATGATCTGGGGCAGGCGGCGGTCGTCGTCATCCACGACGGCGTCGTCGCGGCCTTCCTCGTACACTTTCAGGAAACCGTCGAACAGCATCACCTGACCGGTTGCGCGCAGGCCGACCTGGCCATCGGTGCTACCGATATCGACGGTGGTCCGCTCCAGCCGCGCCGCAGCCATCTGGCAGGCCAGCGTACGCTTCCAGATCAGATCATAGAGCCTGCGCTGGTCGGTGTCCGACAGCTTGAGCGCACCGGCGTCGCGATTCATGTCGGTGGGGCGGATACATTCGTGCGCTTCCTGCGCGTTCTTGGCCTTGTTCTTGTACATGCGCGGCGATTTGGGCACGTACTCTTCACCGTAGCGGGTCTTGATCGCATCGCGCGCGGCCATCACGGCTTCGGGGGCCATGTCGATGCCGTCGGTCCGCATGTAGGTGATGTGTCCGGCCTCGTAGAGGCGTTGCGCCGCGCTCATGCATTGGCGCGCGCCCATGCCGAACTTGCGGCTGGCCTCCTGTTGCAGGGTCGATGTCATGAACGGCGCGGAGGGGTTGCGGTTGGCCGGTTTCGCCTCGACCGACGTGACGGTCAGATCGCGCGAGGTGATCGCCTGCACCGCCATTTCGGCCTGAGTTTCGTTCTCGATCCCGTATTTGTCTAGCTTGCTGCCGGCGAGTACCGTCAGGCGGGCCTCGTATTCCTGTCCGCGCGGGGTGGAGAGGAGGGCCTTGACTGTCCAGTATTCGCGCGGCTTGAACGCTTCGATCTCCATCTCGCGCTCGACGATCAGGCGCAGGCAGACCGACTGCACGCGCCCGGCGGATTTGGCGCCGGGCAGCTTGCGCCACAACACGGGGCTGAGGTTGAACCCGACAAGGTAGTCGAGCGCGCGGCGGGCCAAGTATGCCTCGACCAGCGGCGCGTCGATGTCGCGCGGGTTTTTCATTGCCTCGGTGACCGCGCTCTTGGTGATCGCGTTGAACACAACGCGACTGACCGGCGTGTCCTTTTTCAGGGCGCGGCGTTTGCGCAGGGCCTCTTCCAGGTGCCAACTGATGGCTTCGCCTTCGCGGTCGGGGTCGGTCGCGAGGATCAGGTCGGGGTCTTTGGCAAGCGCATCGGCAATCGCCTTGACGTGTTTGCGGGCATCCGTTCCGACCTCCCATTTCATGGCGAAGTCATGCTCGGGGTCCACCGAACCATCTTTGGGAGGCAGGTCGCGCACATGTCCGTAAGACGCCAGAACAGTGTAATCCGAGCCGAGATATTTGTTGATCGTCTTGGCCTTGGCCGGAGATTCTACAACAACGACTGGCATTGATATTCCTTTCGACTCGGTCCCGTATCCATGGCGGCGGACCATGTGGGGCACAGCGGGGAATTGTCAATGCGCGGTATCGTGTGACCCGAGTCCGGTCAGTTAAGCGCCAGCAGACCGCCGGCGCTGCGCCTGATCTTGCCGTCCAGCTCCAGATCAACAAGCGCGGGCGCCACGGTGCGGGCCGGCGCATTCAGATCGCGAATGAGTTGATCCTCGGCCAGCGGGCTGGGGCCGAGTCGTTGCAGGATCGCGCGGTGAAGCACGGCCGTCTCGCGCAACGACCGCCGTGGTGCGGGCGGTTGCGCCGGTGGCTGCGGTGATGCGTCCAGTTCTAGCTGTGGCTGCGCCGCCTCGGCCGGGGGGAGGGCGTCGATCACGTCGCGGGCATTGCGCACCAGCACCGCGCCATCGCGAATCAGCATGTTGCAACCCGCAGCGCGGGCATCGAAAGGGTGGCCGGGAACCGCCAGCACCTCACGCCCCTGATCGAGGCCACTGCGCGCGGTGATCAGGCTACCGGATTTCGCCGCCGCCTCAACCACGACGGTGGCGCGGCACAGACCGCTGATGATCCGGTTGCGGCGCGGGAAATGACGCGCTTGCGGTGTCATTCCCGGCGGTTGCTCCGACAGGCGCAGGCCATGTTTCGTGATATCGGTGGCAAGGTGCGAGTTTTCGGATGGGTAGAGCACATCGACGCCCCCCGCCAGAACCGCCAGCGTGCCGGTATCCAGCGCCGCGGCGTGGGCCGCGGTATCAACCCCGCGTGCAAGGCCCGAAACGATGACATATCCTGCTTGCCCCAATTCGGTCGCCAGCGCGCGAGCCATGCGAGTACCAAGCGAACTGGCGTTGCGTGCGCCGACCAGTGCGATCATGGGGCGTTCAAGGGTGGACGTGTCGCCGATCACCCACAGCAGCGGCGGTGCATCGTTGATATCGGCCAGGTTGGCGGGATAGTCGGCCTCGCCAAAACAGATCATGCGGGCACCGGCAGTTTGTGCGGCCCGGAGTTCGGCAATGGCGGCCTCCTCGGGGCAAGCGGTGTAGTCGGTAACACCCGCAGCCTGCGCGACACCCGGTAGCGCCGCGAGCGCGGCTTGCGCGTTGCCGTGTTCAGCCATCAGGCGGAAAAACGTGCTGGGCCCGACACGGCGCGAGCGCAAGAGACGAAGCCACGATACCCGATCATCTTCCGTGGTGGGTGGGAGTAGGGGGTGAGTGGAAGAAGGATTGTGGTCCTCGGTCATCACGACTCCGTCTGCTTGCGGAATCATGTCTAGACCGTGCCTGGTTAACAGCGGGTAAACCGAAGATGTAAAAGTGCCGGACGCGCCCCTCAGGTCGATGAACCGCCAACAGTCAGGCCGCCGATCATGACAGTTGGTTGCCCCACGCCAACGGGCACCCATTGACCGGCCTTGCCGCAATTTCCCATGCCGGGATCGAGCGCCATGTCATTGCCGAGCGCGCGGATTTTCTGCAACGCCGTCGCGCCGTCCCCGATCAGGGTTGCGCCCTTGACGGGAGCGCCGACGCGCCCGTTTAGAACGCGGTAGGCCTCGGTGCAGGAAAAGACGAACTTGCCATTGGTGATGTCCACCTGCCCGCCGCCAAAGCCCACGGCATAGATACCGTCGGCCAGATCGGCGAGGATGTCTTGCGGGTCGGTGTCTCCGCCCAGCATGCAGGTGTTGGTCATCCGGGGCATGGGCGCGTGCGCATAGCTTTCGCGTCTGCCGTTGCCGGTTGCCTCGACGCCCATCAGGCGCGCGTTCTGGCGGTCTTGCATGTAGCCAACCAGGATGCCGTCTTCGATCAGGGTGTTGCGGCGCGACGGCGTGCCTTCGTCGTCCACGGTGATCGAGCCGCGTCGGTCGGGAATGGTTCCGTCATCCACCACGGTGACGCCGGGCGCCGCGATCCGCTGCCCCATGAGGCCGGCGAAGGCGGAGCTGCCCTTGCGGTTGAAATCCCCCTCCAGGCCGTGGCCGATCGCCTCGTGCAGCAAGATACCCGGCCAGCCAGGGCCAAGCACGACGTCCATGACGCCCGCCGGCGCGGCCTCGGCCCTCAGGTTGACCAGGGCGATGCGCAGCGCCTCTTGGGTCTTGGCCTGCCAATCGGCGGGATCGAGCAATCCATCGAGCAGCACGCGCCCGCCGCCGCCAGCGGTGCCCTGTTCGCGGCGGCCATCCTGTTCGACGATGACGCTGACGTTGAGCCGCGTCATCGGGCGCACGTCCCTGATATGCAGCCCGTCGGGGCGCAGGATCTCGATCTCTTGGAGGGAGGCGGCAATGGTGGCACTGACCTGCACGACGCGCGGGTCGAGATCGCGCGCGAAGGCGTCGATCTCGCGCAGGGTGTCGATCTTGACGGGAAAGGGGGCTCCGGCGATCGGGTCGCCGTCCGTATATAGCCTGCGATTGGTCGGTGCCGGGCTGTCGGCCAGCGTACCGCCGCCGCCCTGCACGGCCAGGCGGGCCGTTTCAACCGCGCGGCGTAGCGCGGGCTCGGACACCTCGGAGGAATGGGCGTAGCCCGTGACCTCGCCGTGCACCGATCGCAGGCCGAATCCCTCGGCCGCGTCATAGCTGGCGGTGCGAATGCGTCCGTCGTCGAAAACCAGCGCCTCGGAGCGGCGCCGTTCGAGAAACAGCTCGCCGTCATCGGCCCCGTTTGTCGCCTCGCGCAACAGGGCAAGGGCCGTGTCGGGATCAAGCGAGTCTTCGAAGGGCCGGAAAGGCATATCAGGCATGTTTATTTTTCCAGTCTTTTCAGCGGGGGGAATTTGATCTAAATCAAAAACAGCGTCCGTTTGCCGCAATGGGATTTGTTGTCTTGTGAACAAGATTATGGTCCTTTGTTGCATCAGGACAACCGGATTTCCGCAATAGCGGTGCCGACTATGATATGAACCGGAAACGCCTCAACCTAATCAGGGTGAACAATGCGACCTATCTTCAGCCTCGTGGCCACTTTGGCGGCCTTTATTGCCGGTCCTGTCTTTGCGCAGGACAACTTGCAGATCATTGGTGAGCCCAAGCAGGGCGGGATGGGGTTTCAGCCCGCCGCCACGGAACTTGCGCGTGACCAACAGTGGCTGGACGGGATGATTCTGGTAATCATCACCGTGATCACACTGTTTGTCTGCGCTTTGCTGCTGTTCGCGATCATGCGCTACAACAAGCGGGCAAACCCGACGCCGGCCAAGTTCACCCATAATTCGCCGCTCGAGGTTGCATGGACCATCATTCCGATCGTCATCCTGGTGTTCATCGGCGCCTTCAGCCTTCCGGTGTTGTTCAAGCAGCAGGAGTTCCCGGAGGGTGACATCAACATCAAGGTGACCGGCTATCAGTGGTTCTGGGGTTATGAGTACACCGATCACGATTTCGGTTTCGAGAGCTTCATGCTGGGCAAGGATGCGCTGGCCGAGCATGGCTATAACCCCGACGAATACCTGCTGGCGACCGATACCGCGGTCGTGGTGCCGGTCGGCAAGACCGTCGTGATGCGTGTTACCGGCGCGGACGTGATCCATAGCTGGACGATCCCGGCCTTTGGCGTGAAGCAGGATGCCGTTCCCGGGCGCCTGGCGCAGCTTTGGTTCGAGGCCGAGAAGGAAGGCGTCTATTTCGGGCAGTGTTCGCAATTGTGCGGCAAGGATCACGCCTACATGCCGATCACGGTCAAGGTGGTCAGCCAGGAAGAGTATGACAAGTGGCTCGACGGCGCGATCGAGGAATACGCCGGCACGCCGCGCAGCGTCGAGGTGGCCTCGGCCGAGTGATCCCCCGCGCTGGCACTGTCAGCGCGCGACATGAGCAAATCTGGCCGGTGCACGCCCCCGTGAGCCGGCCGTGGAGACACAGATGAGCGATACCAGTTTCAACACCCAGGCGCAGACCGGCGAGGCCGGGTTCGGCGATTACTTCGCCTTGCTCAAGCCGCGGGTGATGTCGCTTGTCGTGTTCACGGCGGCGGTCGGGCTGCTGGCGGCGCCGGTGGCGGTGCATCCGGTTGTTGCGCTGGCGTCGGTCCTGTTCATTGCCGTGGGAGCCGGTGCGTCCGGCGCACTGAACATGTGGTGGGATGCCGATATCGATGCGGTGATGAAGCGCACGGCGCAGCGGCCCGTTCCCGCTGGCCTGGTCACCGCGCAAGAAGCGTTGGCAATAGGCGCGACATTGTCGGTAATGGCCGTGATCATGCTGGCGCTGGCGGCCAATTTCGTCGCGGCCGGACTGCTGGCCTTCACGATCTTTTTCTATGCCGTCATCTATACCATGTGGCTCAAGCGGTGGACGCCGCAGAACATCGTGATCGGCGGCGCGGCGGGGGCATTCCCGCCGATGATCGGGTGGGCCGTGGCCACCGGAGGCGTCAGCCTCGAGTCGGTGCTGATGTTCGCGCTGATCTTCATGTGGACGCCGCCGCATTTCTGGGCGCTGTGCCTGTTCATGAATTCGGACTACCAGAATGCCGGCGTGCCGATGCTGACAGTGACGCATGGCCGCCGCGTGACCAGGCGTCATGTTCTAGCCTATACCGTTCTATTGGCGCCCGTCGCCATCGGCACGGCATTTACCGCGATCGGCGGGCCTATTTACCTGAGTGTGGCGGTGGTATTAAACGCGCTGTTCCTGAAAGGGGCATTCGACATCTGGCGCCGCGACGAGGCGCAGGCACAGGCGGATAACTACCGTGTCGAAAAACGGTTCTTCGCGCTGTCCTTGCTATATCTCTTCGCCCATTTTGGCGCGATTTTGGCCGAGGCGGCGCTGGCGCCGCTCGGGTTCGGGGGATGGTGATGAGCTTTCGCGAGGAACATGAGCTGCACAAGCGCAGGAGCGGCCGGAATATCGGTGTCGGTCTGGTGCTGGCGGCATTCATCGTTCTGGTCTTTGGCCTGACGGTGGTCAAGGTGACGCGCGGGGACATGCAGATGCCGAGTTCCGAAGAAGTGGGAGCGAGCGCAGATGGCAATGGATAAGCAGCAGAAAACCGTGGTTCAACTGGTCGGGGTCGTGGTGCTGATGGGCGGCCTCGCCTGGGCGTCGGTGCCGTTCTACGACTGGTTCTGCCGCGTGACGGGCTTTGGCGGCGTAACCGGCGTGGCCGAGGCTGGATCGGACAGGATCCTGGACGAGACGATCAAGGTGCGCTTCGACGGCTCCAAGGAGCGCGGCATGCCGTGGGAGTTCAAGCCCATGCAGCGCGAGATGGAGATCCGCATCGGCGAGACTGGCCTGGCCTTCTACGAGGCGTACAACCCGACGGACCATCCGATAGCGGGGCAGGCCTCCTACAACGTCACGCCTTACGAGGCGGGCGGGTTCTTTACCAAGATTGACTGCTTTTGTTTCACCGAGCAGGTGCTACAGCCCGGCGAGCGTGTGGAAATGCCGGTCACCTTCTATGTCGATCCCGAGATCGTGGACGACCGCGAAGGGCAATATGTTCACCAGATCACCCTGTCCTATACATTCTACGAAATCGATCTGCCGGAAGAGGCCCAGGCGGCCTTGGTGCAGGACGACAAGACAAACCTCAACTAAAGACCTTCCAACGAGGGAAATGACGCAATGGCGCACGAAAAAAACCACGATTACCACATCTTGAACCCCTCCATCTGGCCCCTGTTGGGCGCGGTGGCCGGTTTTGTCATGCTCTTCGGGGCGGTCCTGTTCATGCGCGAGGGCATGCCGTGGATGTTCCTGATCGGCTTTGCCGGGGTGCTTTACGTCATGTTCGGCTGGTGGTCGGATGTCGTCGCCGAGGCGCAGGTGGGCGATCATACGCCGGTGGTGCGGATCGGTCTGCGCTATGGCTTCATCCTGTTCATCATGTCCGAGATCATGTTCTTCGCGGCATGGTTCTGGAGCTTTTTCAAGCATGCGCTCTATCCAATGGGGCCGCTCAGCCCCATCAAGGACGGGCAATGGCCACCGGCGGGGATCGAGACGTTCGACCCGTGGCACCTGCCGCTGATCAATACGCTGATCCTGCTGTGCTCGGGCGCGGCGGCGACCTGGGCGCACCACGCGCTGGTCCATGAGAACAATCGCAAGGACATGAAAGCCGGCCTTGCGTTGGCGATCGTGCTGGGCGTGCTGTTCACCGCGTTCCAGGCGTATGAATACAGCCATGCCGCCTTTGGCTTTGCGGGCAATATTTATGGCGCGAACTTCTTCATGGCGACGGGTTTCCACGGTGCGCACGTCATCATCGGGACCGTTTTCCTGCTGGTGTGCCTGATTCGGGCGCAGCGGGGGCATTTCACACCCGAGCGTCATGTCGGGTTCGAGGCGGCCGCGTGGTACTGGCACTTCGTGGATGTTGTGTGGCTGTTCCTGTTCGCCGCGGTCTATATCTGGGGCGGCTGATTGACCTGCCGCAGGCAGCGCGCTTATGCGTCTTGTTTGCGGTTGAAAAATCCCGGCCAAGACGTAACAAGGCAAGGCGCGCGATTTTCGCGCGCCTTCCACGTTGAAAGGGCCCTTGCGTGATGCGCATCCTGATCCCGTTGATCTTTGGTCTTGCCGGTGCGGCCGTGCTGGTGGGGCTGGGCGTTTGGCAGGTGCAACGATTGGCGTGGAAAGAGGGCGTTCTGGCCGATATCGAGGCACGCATCGCGGCTGATCCGATATCCTTGCCGGCCGCGCTCGATCCGCAGCGCGATCGTTACGCTCCGGTTCAGACCGCTGGCGTATTG
>CAZOKA010000006.1:0-19523 GCA_964580265.1 uncultured Rhodobacterales bacterium
GATATTCGAGCCGTTTTTTACCACCAAGCGCACGGGCGAGGGGACAGGGCTTGGCTTGTCAACGGCCTACGGGATCATCAAACAAAGCGGCGGCTATATATTTGCCGACAGCGTGGTGGGCAGCGGCAGCAGCTTTTCGCTGATCTTTCCGCTGCATGTCTTGTCCTTGGCCGACAAGACGGCAGCGCCCGCGGCGCAGGGTATGAAAGTGCTCAAGCAACCAGAGCAAGGTGTCATCCTTCTGGTCGAGGATGAAGCTCCGGTACGTGCCTTCGCAGCGCGCGCGCTGCGCCTGCGCGGGTACACAGTACTCGAAGCAGAGTCCGCCGAAGGAGCCCTCGACACTCTGAAGGATACCGAACTTGCGATCGATGTGTTTGTTACCGATGTAGTGATGCCTGGCATGGATGGCCCGAGCTGGGTAGTCGAAGCGCTCAAGAACCGGCCAGAAGTGCGGGTGATCTTCGTGTCCGGTTATGCCGAGGAATCGTTCGGCAAGCTACAGTCGCGCATCCCCAATTCCGTGTTCCTGCCCAAACCATTCTCGCTGTCGCAACTGACGGAAACAGTATCCAGTCAATTGCACTGACGGATGTGGCAGAAGCAGTTAGGCGCGCCTTGCCCCCTCCCACAGATCGAATTCCGCCGCGCATTTGCGCCGAAGCCGCTTTTCGACGTCATGTGACAGGGTCAATTCGATGTCGGGCGACACGTTCAACCGGGGCAAGTCAAACGTTGTGTCAAGCCTTTCTTGAAGGAATGAAATCAGCGCTGGCTGATCCTCGTAGCGAAACAGGTGCGTCACTCTCGTGCCGTTCGGGCGCGGTTCCAAGAACTTGGCCTGGCTGCCGACATTGGCGCAGGATGGACGCGGCTCCTGCATGTAGCCTTCGACGAATTCATCGAAACTGATGTCGAAAGTGGCATTCGGGCGCCCACGCATGAACGGACGCCTGCGAAACCTGTACCAACTCCCTAACCAGCTGATCGGCTCGCGCACAACGGCCAGCGTTTCCATGTCGTCGGTTTTGCAAGCCTTCTCGAACATTGGCCGGAAGAAGCGGTTGTAGCGATAAACCGGCGCATGCTTGAGTTCCGGCGGTTCAAGAATCGCCATTGACGCCATCGGCGCAAGTACAGCCTCAAAGGCCGTGGTGCCCGTCTTGGGCACCGACAAGAACACGAGTTTTTGTTTCCAGAATACCAGCATGACCCCTCTTGTTCCTGATTTGGAAGGAAGTTTCCAGCATAAACCATTCCTTAACCAAGCTCGGCAACAGTTGATGCGATAGATTATATTTGCAATGTTCTTATTTTGTCCGCATAACTGGATATGGAACATAGGTGGAACAATCCAGCGATTGCCGCATCGCGATCTCTGTGAAATAAGGAACCAAATCCAATGGCAACGGCAGATCTTCTTTCAATGGACAGCAAGAAAAACGCAGACAAGCAAAAGGCGCTCGACAGCGCTCTGGCGCAGATCGAACGGCAGTTCGGCAAAGGCTCGATCATGAAGATGGGCGGCGAGAACGCGATGCGCGACATCGAGTCTACGTCAACGGGTTCGCTCGGGCTGGATATCGCACTCGGGATTGGCGGGTTGCCCAAGGGCCGGATCATCGAGATTTATGGCCCCGAAAGTTCTGGCAAGACGACGCTGACGCTGCACAGCGTGGCCGAAGAACAGAAAAGAGGGGGTGTTTGCGCCTTCGTGGATGCCGAACACGCGCTGGATCCGCAATATGCCCGGAAACTGGGCGTCGATCTGGACGAATTGCTGATCTCACAGCCCGATACTGGCGAACAGGCCCTGGAAATCACCGACACGCTGGTTCGCTCGGGTGCGGTCAGCCTTGTCGTGGTGGATTCGGTCGCCGCCCTGACGCCCAAAAGCGAGCTTGAAGGCGATATGGGCGATAGCAGTGTTGGCGTGCAGGCGCGGCTGATGAGCCAGGCGATGCGCAAGCTGACAGGCTCGATGAGCCGCAGCAACTGCATGGTCATCTTCATCAACCAGATCCGCATGAAAATCGGCGTCATGTTCGGCAACCCCGAGACGACGACCGGCGGTAATGCGCTGAAATTCTACAGCTCGGTACGGCTGGACATTCGGCGCATCGGTGCAGTCAAGGACCGCGACGAGGTGGTCGGCAACGCAACGCGCGTCAAAGTCGTCAAGAACAAGGTCGCGCCCCCGTTCAAGCAGGTCGAATTCGATATCATGTATGGCGAAGGCATCTCGAAAACCGGGGAACTTCTGGACCTGGGTGTTAAGGCTGGCGTCGTGGACAAGTCAGGCTCGTGGTTCAGCTACGGGGACGAGCGTATCGGCCAGGGACGCGAGAACGCCAAGCAGTTTCTCAAGGACAACACCAAGATCGCCAACGAGATCGAGGACCGGATTCGTGCGGCGCACGGGTTGGAATTCGATGCGCCCCGCGAGGATGGGGATGACGATATCGTCGAGGCATAGGCTCGCGCCGCGCCCCGGCCAACAGGTCGGGACGCGAGTTGCGGTGGACAGTCGGGCCAAGCGGATATAAACGACCGGGAAATCCCGATCAGCCCGGAAAGAGCCCTCAATGCCAACGCTCAATGATATCCGATCGACCTTCTTGTCGTATTTCAGTCGGCAGGGGCACGAAGTTGTGCCTTCCAGCCCGCTTGTCCCGCGCAATGATCCAACGCTTATGTTTGCCAATTCCGGCATGGTTCAGTTCAAGAACCTGTTCACCGGGATCGAGCATCGCGACTACACCCGTGCGACCACCGCGCAAAAGTGCGTCCGCGCGGGGGGCAAGCACAATGATCTCGACAATGTCGGTTATACGGCGCGGCATCACACATTCTTCGAGATGCTGGGAAACTTCAGCTTTGGCGATTACTTCAAGAGCGAGGCGATACCCTTTGCGTGGGAGTTGATCACCAAGGAATTGGATATCCCCAAGGACCGCTTGCTGGTGACCGTCTATCATACCGATGACGAGGCGGCGGATATCTGGAAAAAGGTCGCGGGTTTGCCTGACGACCGTATTCTGCGCATTCCCACCGATGACAATTTCTGGATGATGGGGGCCACGGGACCGTGCGGACCGTGTTCCGAGATTTTCTTTGACCATGGTGAGAAATATTGGGGCGGGCCGCCGGGCACCCCGGAGGAAGACGGCGACCGATTTGTCGAGATATGGAACCTTGTGTTCATGCAATATGAACAGCTTGAGGATGGCACCCGGCGCGATCTTCCCAACCAGTCGATTGATACCGGCATGGGGATCGAGCGGGTCGCGGCCCTGTTGCAGGGCACAAACGACAATTATGCCACCGACCTCATGCGTAGCCTGATCGAGGCCAGCGCCGACGCCTCCAGCACCGACCCCGACGGTCCAGGCAAAACGCATCACCGGGTCATCGCCGATCATCTGCGATCTACCTCGTTCCTTATCGCTGACGGCGTGATGCCCAGTAACGATGGCCGCGGCTACGTCCTGCGACGGATCATGCGGCGCGCGATGCGTCATGCGCACCTCTTGGGGGAACGCGACCCGTTGATGCACCGGCTTGTTCCGGCTCTGGTGCACATGATGGGTGCGGCCTATCCGGAACTGGGCCGGGCGCAAGCCTTGATTGAAGAAACGCTCAAGCTTGAAGAGACGCGGTTCAAGCAGACCCTTGATCGGGGCCTCAAGCTGCTGGACGAGGAATTGTCCGGCTTGCCGGAAGAGGCGGCACTACCCGGCGCAGCCGCGTTCAAACTCTACGATACATACGGTTTCCCCCTGGACCTGACGCAGGATGCGCTGCGTGAGCAGGGGCGTTCAGTGGATGTCGAGGGCTTCGATGCGGCGATGGCTGCCCAAAAGGCGCAGGCCCGCGCGGCATGGGCCGGCTCCGGCGAGGCGGCGGATGCCGCGATCTGGTTCGACATATCAGAGCAACACGGCGCGACCGATTTCCTGGGCTACGATACCGAGACGGCCGAGGGGCAGATACTTGCCATGGTCCGGGACGGGTCAGAGGTGTCGTCGGCAAAATCCGGTGAAGCTGTGCAAATCGTCATGAACCAGACCCCGTTTTACGCGGAAAGCGGCGGGCAGGTGGGCGACAGTGGAACCTTGCGCACCAAGGGTGGCGTTGCGCGGATCACCGACACCCGCAAGAGCGCCGGCGTGTTCATCCATTTTGCCGAGGTGGTCGAAGGCGATATCGCTGTCGGCGGCTATGCCGAGCTGGAGGTGGATCACGCCCGACGTGCTGCAATCCGGGCCAACCATTCGGCCACTCATCTGCTGCACGAGGCGTTGCGCAGGGCGCTCGGGCCGCATGTTGCGCAGCGCGGATCACTCAATGCGCCGGATCGCTTGCGGTTCGATTTTAGCCACAGCAAGCCCCTGACTGCCGATGAGCGTGCGCGCATCGAACAGGAAGTCAGCGCTTATATTCGCCAGAATTCGCCTGTTACCACGCGGATCATGACGCCAGATGACGCGCGTGCGATTGGCGCGCAGGCATTGTTTGGCGAAAAATACGGAGACGAAGTGCGCGTGGTGTCGATGGGCCAACTTGATGACTCGGGAAAGGGGTTCGACGGCGCAACCTACTCGATCGAGTTGTGCGGCGGCACCCACGTGAACCAGACTGGCGATATCGGTGCGTTCAAGATCGTGTCCGAAGGGGCCTCCTCTGCTGGGGTGCGCCGGATAGAGGCAATCACCGGGCAGGATGTACTTGCCGATGTGCAGAAAAACTACGCGATCCTGGATGAACTGGCCAGTTTGCTGCATGCCGTACCCGATGACCTGGTTTCGCGGGTGCGTCAATTGCAGAACGAACGCAAGACACTTAGCAACGAAGTGGCACAAATGCGCCGAGAACTGGCTATGGCCGGTGGCAACGGGGCAGGAGGCGAAGGCGTAATCCCCCGCGAGGTAAACGGCGTGCCTTTTGCTGCGCAAGTGTTGTCGGGTGTATCTGGTAAAGATCTGCCAGCACTTATTGACGAGCATAAACAAAGGCTTGGATCTGGTGTGGTGCTGCTGATCGCGGAGGCGGGTGGCAAAGCCGCCGTCGCCGCGGGAGTAACCGATAATTTGACCGCAACACTATCGGCCGTCGATATCGTGCGCGCCGCCGTGGGTGAACTGGGCGGCAAGGGCGGCGGTGGCCGCCCCGATATGGCGCAGGGCGGCGGGCGTGACGCCACCAATGCTGACGCTGCAATCAAGGCCGCCGAGGCCGTTATAGGAGGATAATCTATGCCCGCACTTTGGATCGCGCATGTCACGGTAACGGACGAGGATGCCTACGGCAAATACGCCAAGCTGGCCGGCCCGGCGATTGCCGCGCATGGGGGCCATTTCATTGCCCGCGGCGGCCGCTATGTTCAGCTTGAAGGCAAGGATCGCCCGCGCAACGTGGTCGCGAAGTTCCCGTCCGTCGAAGCGGCCGAGGAATGCTACCACTCTGAAGCGTATCAAGAGGCCCTCAGCCACGCTCGCGAGGCGTCCGAGCGTGAATTGCTGATTGTCGAAACGAGCGAATGAACTGAACAAAGCCGCTCGCGAACAATGCCCCTCGCGCCGCATATTTCGCACGCGAGGGGAGATTTTGCGCTGGTGAACGCCTCAGTCTTTGCGCGCGTGACGCTTTCGTTCATGCGGATCAAGAAAGCGTTTGCGCAGGCGAATGGCGTTCGGTGTCACCTCAACCAGTTCATCGTCGTTGATATAGGCGATCGCCTCTTCCAGCGATAGCGTGATAGGCGTGGTAAGCCGCACAGCATCGTCTGTGCCACTGGCGCGCACGTTGGTCAGTTTCTTGCCCTTCAACGGGTTCACTTCAAGATCATTTTCGCGGCTGTGCTCGCCGATGATCATGCCTTGGTATACCTGTTCCTGCGCGCCGATGAACATGCGCCCGCGGTCTTCGAGGTTCCAAAGGGCATAGGCCACGGATACGCCGTTTTCCATCGATATCAGAACACCCGCTCGGCGCCCCGGGATCGGGCCCTTATGGGGCGCCCAGCCGTGGAAGACGCGATTGAGAACGCCGGTCCCACGCGTGTCGGTCAGAAATTCGCCGTGATAGCCGATCAACCCGCGCGCGGGCACATGGGCAATGATCCGCGTTTTGCCGGCACCGGCCGGTTTCATTTCAACAAGCTCGCCCTTGCGCGGGCCGGTGATCTTTTCGATCACGGCACCGGAATATTCGTCATCCACGTCGATGGTGACTTCTTCGATCGGCTCCAGGCGATTTCCGTTTTCGTCTTCGCGAAACAGAACCTGCGGGCGCGAAATTGACAGCTCGAAACCCTCGCGGCGCATGTTCTCGACCAAGACACCCATCTGCAGTTCGCCGCGTCCGGCCACCTCGAAGGCCTCGCCGCCAGGGGTATCCGTCACCTTGATCGCGACGTTCGATTCCGCTTCCTTCATCAGGCGTTCGCGGATGACGCGGCTTTGTACCTTCTTGCCGTCGCGGCCGGCCAGCGGGCTGTCGTTGATGCCAAAGGTCACGGTGATGGTGGGTGGATCGATCGGTTGCGCTTCAAGCGGCTCTTCCACCGCCAGGGCGCAGATCGTGTCCGAAACCGTGGCTTTGGACATGCCTGCAAGGCTGACGATATCGCCGGCGACAGCCTCGGGGATCTCCTGCTGCCCAAGCCCGCGAAACGCCATGATCTTGGACACGCGGAACTGTTCGATCTTCTGGCCGATGCGGCTGAGCGCCTGAACCGTCGCGCCGGCCTTGATCCGGCCCGATTCGACACGCCCCGTCAGGATACGGCCAAGGAACGGATCAGCCCCCAGTGTAGTGGCCAGCATGCGAAACGGCTCGTCCTGATGTTTGATTTGGCGCGGCGCGGCGACGTGATTGACGATCAGGTTGAACAGCGCCGACATGTCCTTGCGAGGACCATCCAGCTCTGCATCGGCCCAGCCGTTGATTGCCGAGGCATAGATATGCGGAAAATCGAGTTGATCCTCGTCGGCGTCCAGGTTGGCGAACAGGTCGAACACCTCGTTCAGCACCCGGTCAGGCTCGGCGGCGGGCTTGTCCACCTTGTTGAGAACCACGATCGGCCGCAATCCCAGTGCCAGCGCCTTGGAGGTGACGAACTTGGTCTGCGGCATCGGGCCTTCGGCGGCATCGACCAGCAGGCACACCCCATCGACCATCGACAGGATACGCTCCACCTCGCCGCCGAAATCCGCGTGGCCGGGTGTGTCCACGATATTGATGCGGGTGTCTTTCCACTCTACCGACGTGGCCTTGGCCAAAATCGTGATGCCGCGCTCACGTTCCAGGTCGTTGCTGTCCATTGCGCGTTCGGTGGTGGCCTGATTCTCGCGGTATGTGCCCGATTGCTTGAGCAATTCGTCCACGAGCGTCGTCTTGCCGTGGTCAACATGCGCGATAATGGCGATATTTCGCAGATCCATGGTGCGTCCTTTGGGGGTGTTTGCGGCCACCTATACCGCATCGCAGCGGAATACCAGAGGCAAAGGCGCAAAGGCACGGCCCAACCGGGCCGGGCAAGGTGGAAAGCTGCGCCATGGCCTTGCACGGGCCGGCGCAGGGGCTAATTCAGCCCCCGATCAGAACGGGATTTCGTCGTCCAGATCGCGCGAGGGGGCGCTGCCGCCGCCGCCCGATTGCGGGCCCGGATCGCCATAGTCGCCGCCGCTCTGGCCGCCACCATATCCGCCGCCGTATCCGCCACCACCGCCGCCGCCTTCGCCGCGACCGTCAAGCATGACAAGCTTTCCATCGAGCCCTTGCAAGACAACTTCGGTGCTGTAGCGGTCCTGCCCTGATTGATCTTGCCATTTGCGGGTTTGCAGTTTGCCTTCGAGATAAACCTTGGACCCTTTTTTCAAATATTGCTCGACCACCCCGACAAGCCCCTCCGAGAAAATGGCAACGCTGTGCCATTCCGTTTTCTCGCGCCGTTCCCCGGTGTTCCGATCTTTCCAGGTTTCCGAGGTGGCGACGCGCAGGTTGCACACCTTGCCGCCGTTCTGGAACGTGCGCACCTCGGGGTCGCGGCCCAGGTTGCCGATGAGTATTACCTTGTTTACCGAACCGGCCATGCCATTCTCCCGTCGAATCCTTTGCGCACAGGTTACACCACCGCAGCGATCTGAAGGAAAGGTTAAACTTTCTTCATCGTGGCGGAAATTTTTCGGCTTTCCACGCGGGTCTCGGTCAAAAAATGCCCTGCGGGCCACCTGTATCTGCCGGGGCTGGAAAATTCTTGCGCATTGGCATATACTGCGCGTTCGGATGCATGATTGGGGGACACATGCGTATCGGGGTTTCTGTTTTTGCGGGTTTGTTTGTCTTGACGGCTGCTGGCGCAAGTGGCGCTGACACAGCGGCGTCCAACTCGCGTATGGCTCTTTTCCAGGGGCAGACCAGTGTTCTTGACAAACGCAACGAAACCAAGAAGGCGAACAAGGTTCGCCTTGCCGCGCCGCGCGTCGCCACGCCGACGAAATGGGGCAGCACAAAGCCCTACGAGGGGCGCTATAACGGCCCGTATCTCGACATGGCGCGCAGTGCCGCGATGCGCCATGGCGTTCCGGCGGACCTGTTCTTGCGCCTGGTGCAGCAGGAATCGGGCTTCAATCCGCGTGCGGTGTCGCACAAGGGGGCGCTTGGCCTGGCGCAGCTCATGCCCGAGACAGCGCAGCGCCTTGGCGTTGATCCCCAAGACCCGTATCAAAACCTCGATGGCGGGGCGCGCTACCTCGCGCAGCAATACAAGCGGTTCGCGTCATGGCGCCTGGCCCTTGCCGCCTATAACGCAGGCCCCGAGGCCGTGCAGCGGCACAACGGCGTGCCCCCTTATAAGGAAACGCGCAACTACGTGCGCGTGATCTGGGGCACCAGCGGCTGACCCGCGCGGCAGGGGTGGACAAATCCGCGTGCCGGTGCAGGCTTGGGACACTACCGCTCAACAGGACACCCGATGCCCGAATACCTGCCGCTTGATTTGCCGGACAATCCGCGCCTGATCGAAAACGTTGCGCATTTTGCCCGCGCCCTGCGCAAGGCTGGCCTGCCGATCGGGCCGGGCCGCGTGATGGACGCGGTGCGCGCGTTGCAGGTGGCCGGCTTCACCAACCGGCGCGATTTCTACTGGACGCTGCATGCCTGTTTCGTCAACCGCCCAGAGCATCGCCAGATTTATGACCAGGTCTTTCGTCTCTACTGGCGCGACCCGCGGTTCATGGAACACATGATGTCGATGATGCTGCCCGCCATCCGCGGCGTGCAGGAAGAGCGCAGCGCGCAAGCCGCCGAAAAGCGCGCCGCGCAGGCGCTTTTGGGGGACGCCGATCGCGACATGCCCGGCCCAGAGGACACCCCCGAGGAGGACACCAGGATCGAGGTCGATGCCTCGATGACCATCTCGGCCGAGGAGCGCCTGAAGACGCTGGATTTCGAGCAGATGAGCACCGATGAGATAGCCCAAGCCAAGCGCATGCTTGCCCGCCTGTCGCTACCCGTCAAACCACTGCCCACGCGCCGCACGATGGCCAGCACGCGCGGCACCCTGGTCGATGCGCGCCGGACCATGCGCCTGGCCATGCGACGCGGAGGCGAGGTGCAGAAAATTGCGTTGAAGCGGCCCCGCCTGCGGTGGCCCAATCTCGTGGTGCTTTGCGACATCTCGGGCTCCATGTCGCAATATAGCCGCATGGTCCTGCATTTTCTGCACGCCGTTGCCAACGAGAAAGGCGCCGGATGGGCCAAGGTGCATGCGTTCACCTTCGGCACGCGGCTGACCAATATCACCCGGCACCTGGCCGCGCGTGATGTTGATCAGGCGCTTACCGCCGCCGGGGCCGAGGCACAGGACTGGGAAGGCGGCACGCGCATCGGCGCCTGCCTGCACGACTTCAACCGCGACTGGTCGCGCCGGGTGATGGGGCAGGGGGCAGTGGTGCTGCTCATCACCGACGGCCTCGACCGCGACGACAGCGCCGACCTTGCCCGTGAGATGGAGCGCCTGCACCTTAGCGCGCGCCGCCTGATCTGGCTCAATCCGCTGCTTCGCTGGGACGGGTTCGCCCCCAGGGCGCGCGGTATTTCCGCCATGCTGCCGCATGTCGATGCGTTCCGGGCAAGCCACTCGATCGCCAGCCTCGAGGATCTGGCCCGCGCCATATCCGACAGCCGCGACAGCGGCGAAAAGGCACGCCTGATGGCCATGACCTGAGTTGGGACTCTACCTGACACTGATTTGATCTAAATCATTCCTTCTTTCGCATGTAAGAAATATTCTCGTTTCAGAATATCTGAAAGGGAAGACCAATGATACTCAACTGGAAACTGGGCGGGGTCGTACTGGGGGCGGTGTTCTTCCTTGCGGTTCTGCTGGTCAAGCCGATCGGCGTCAGTACGCAGTTCGTCATTCTTGATGCGATCATCGGCAACACGGTGAACGCCGAACTGATCCAAGAGGCCGAAGACGGCTATACCTCCTCCAATGCCTACCTCGCGAAATCAGGGGGCAAATACGCCGCCAACGCGGCCAATCCACTGAACTACAGCTTCGTGTTCGTGCTGGCGATGGCGCTCGGCGCCTTTCTCTCGGCGCGTATGCGCGGTGGCGTCGATTCTGCCGAACGCAGCATTCCCGCGATCTGGCGTGTGAATTTTGGTAACAGTGCGGGCAAACGCTACGCCGCGGCCTTTCTGGGCGGGTTTGTCGTCCTTTATGGTGCCCGCCTCGCAGGGGGCTGCACATCCGGCCACATGATGAGCGGCATGATGCAAACCTCGATCTCGGGCTACCTGTTCGCGCTCGGGGCTTTTGCCGCCGCTGTGCCGGTGTCTCTCATGATGTTTCGGAAGGAGGGCTGAGCCATGACATCGATCATCCTCGCCATCGTGATCGGGGTGGCCTTCGGTGCCGCGCTCGATCGTATCGGGGCCACCAACCCCAACTACATCAACCGTATGCTGAACCTGACCAACCTGCACTTGATGAAGACCATTCTGCTGGCCATCGGCACCGGCTCAATCCTGATGTTCGGTGGACAGATGCTGGGCCTGGTCGAAGTCGGACACATGTCGGTCAAGGCGGCCTACGTGGGCGTGTTCCTTGGAGGGCTTCTTCTGGGCGCGGGCTGGGCGCTGTCGGGTTATTGCCCCGGAACGGGCGTCTGTGCGGCGGCGACGGGCCGCAAGGATGCGCTGTTCTTCATCGCGGGCGGTCTGCTGGGAGCGGCGGCCTACATGGTGACCTACCCGGCGTGGAAATCCTCGGGGCTGCTCGACGGGCTGTGGGGCGGCAAGGTCACGCTCGGCACTGTGCCCGGCAGTGGCTACGACGGGGTGACGGCGATTCCCGGTGATATTCTTGGCATCATTCTCGGCCTTGGCTTCGTTGCGCTGGCTTTCGCACTGCCCGAGCGTCTTACCGGCCGCGGCGCCGCAGTGGCGATTCCCGCAAAATAGCCAGGACTGACCAGAGCGGGCACACCACGTAGCCCTGATCATTGCAGACTTGGACGGCCGCCCCAATCTCAGGGGCGGCCGTTTGCATTTGGTGGCCAACCGGCGGATGATACAGTTGATCACGCAGGCAGAAGAGTAAACCAATGGATAACACGCCCGAGATTGCGCTGGACTGGCACAAGGCCGGCAAGGGCGCCGCGCTGGCCACCGTTGTCGAGACATGGGGCAGTGCCCCGCGCCGCGTCGGCAGCCAACTGGCCATTTCCGGCGAGGGAGAGATCGAAGGCTCGGTTTCCGGCGGCTGCGTCGAAGGCGCGGTCGTCGTCGAGGCGCTTGAGGCGCTTGAGGACGGCGCGCAGCGGATGCTGGAATACGGTGTCAGCGATGGCGACGCCTTTGCCGTCGGCCTGGCTTGCGGCGGCACGATTCGCGTCCTGGTGGAACCGGTGGGCAGCGTCATGCCGGTTGATCTGCTCGAACAGCTCGTCGCCGCCCGCGCCGCGCGCCGCGCTGTCGCTTACGTGGTGGATATGCAAAGTGGCGCGCGCTACCTGACCGAAGAGGGCTACGCCGACCGCTTTCGCCTCGACCGCTCCGGCTTTGAGGAGGGCGAGCAGCAGTTCGTCGCCATTCACAACCCGCCCCTGCGTATGATCATCATCGGCGCGGTGCATATCGCGCAGGCGCTGGTGCCGATGGCGCGGATCGTGGGCTATGACCCGATCATCGTCGATCCCCGTGACAGCTTCGCTTCCGAGGCCCGCTTTCCGGGCGAACGCATCGTGCGCGACTGGCCGGACGAGGCATTGGATACGCTTGGCCTCGACCCGCGCACCGCGCTGGTCTTGCTGACCCATGATCCCAAGCTGGACGATCCGGCGCTGGAGCGGGCGCTGGCGTCCGAGGTGTTCTATATTGGCGCGCTCGGCTCGACCCGCACGCATGCGGCGCGGGTCGAACGGCTGCGCGCGGCGGGTCACGACGCCGCCGCAATCGCGCGCATTCATGGCCCCATCGGCCTTGATATAGGCGCAGCAGGGCCTGCGGAAATTGCTTTGTCAATCCTTGGCGAGACAGTTAAGGTATTGAGAATTAGATGAAGTTTGGTCATGTCTCACTGTGGAACGCTCAAGGCGCGATCCTCGCCCATTCTGTCGCGCTCCCCGGTGGGAGGCTGCGCAAGGGGCTGGTGCTGGACGCTGACCACCTCGCCGCGCTTTCTCATGCCGGGTATGACGGCGTCACGGTCGCCCGTCTTGGCCCCGGCGACATTCACGAGGACGCAGCGGCCCTGCGCCTAGCCCACGCCCTCGTGCCTGACCCTGAACAGGCCCGTTTGCGCCTGAGCAAAGCGTCCACCGGTCGCGTCAACCTGATGGCCGATACCGCCGGTATCGTGGTTATGACCCCCGCCGCGATCGTCGGTGTGAACCGGGTCGATCCCGTAATTTCCCTTGCGACCGTCCCCCCTTGGCGGCAGGTTCGCCCTGGCGGCATGGTCGCCACCGTCAAGATCATCTCCTACGCTGTCGCGGAGGGCCGGCTGGATCAAGCTTGCACCGCGGCAGCAGGGGCCTTGCGCGTGCAGCCTCCGACCCACCGCGACGCCACGCTGATCCTGACAGATGTTCCGGGGCATGCCCACGAAGGACAGGCGGCCAGGTTGGCGGACAAGGGGCGGCGGGCCGTGCGCGGGCGTCTGGACATGCTGGGCATGTCCCTGCGCGAAACCCTGCGTGTTCCCCATGAGACGCAGGCCTTGGCCGAAGCGATTGCGCAGGCGCGCGGCGACATGATCCTGATCCTCACCGCCACCGCGACCTCCGACGCACGCGATGTCGCGCCCGAGGCCCTGCGTTCCGCAGGAGGTCAGCTTGAACGGTTCGGCATTCCGGTGGATCCGGGCAATCTGTTGTTTCTGGGGGTGCTTGGCGCCCGCCCGGTGATCGGTCTGCCCGGCAGCGCCCGATCCTCGGTGCTGCACGGCGCGGACTGGATGCTGGCCCGCGTCGCCTGTGGCCTGCCCCCCAGTTCAATGGAGATCGCGGAAATGGGTGTTGGCGGGTTGCTCAAGGAAATACCCACGCGCCCCATGCCGCGAAAGGGGGCCGAGACGTAACTTGCACCAGCGCCGCGAAGTGCCCGGCCATCACGTCAGTAATTGCCCCCTTCTCAAGTGGACACCTGCATGCTTAACTCTAGATAGCTATTCCAAATATAAATCTAGGGAGGAATACCATGCCAAAGGTCACAATGACCGTGAACGGTAAACCCGCGACTGGTGAAGTCGAAGGGCGCACACTGCTCGTTCAATTTTTACGCGAAGATTTGAATCTGACCGGCACCCATGTGGGCTGTGACACCAGCCAATGTGGGGCTTGCGTAGTTCATGTGGACGGGCAGGCGGTGAAGGCCTGCACGATGTTGGCGGCCGAGGCTGACGGCGCCGAGGTGACCACGATCGAGGGTATGGCAGCCCCTGATGGCACGCTTGACCGTGTCCAGCAGGCGTTCAAGGAACATCATGGATTGCAATGTGGATTCTGCACGCCCGGCATGGTGATGTCAGCGACGGCCTTGCTGCGTGATACGCCCAAGCCGACCGAGGCCGAGGTGCGCGAATATCTTGAGGGCAATATCTGCCGCTGCACGGGCTACCATAACATCGTCAAGGCGATCATGGCCGCCAGCGGTCAGGATGTCAGCGCCATCGCGGCAGAGTAGCGCACCACATCGCCCCTCGCGCGGGGAGGCGCGCAAGGTGGTTGAGTATTTTTGGCAAGATGAAGGGCAGGGCCACCCCAAATGGCCCGCCGTTTGTTCAGGGAGGAATTGAAATGCCAAAGGATCATGGAATCGGCGCCAGCAGCAAGCGGCGCGAGGATGAACGGTTTCTGACCGGCGTCGGAAATTACACCGATGATATCAATATCCGCGGTCAGGCCTACGTGCATTTCCTGCGCTCGGACGTGGCGCATGGAAAGATCAACAAGGTAGACACGGCGGCGGCCGAGGCGATGCCGGGTGTCGTGCGAATCTTTACCGGCGCGGATTTCGAAGGGGTCGGCGGGTTGCCGTGCGGGTGGCAGGTCACCGACAAGCATGGTCAGCCCATGCAGGAGCCGGCGCATCCGGTGCTGGCACAGGGCAAGGTGCGCCATGTTGGCGACCCTATCGCGGCGGTGGTGGCCGAGACGGCGGCGCAAGCCCGCGACGCGGCCGAGGCGATCGAGTACGACATTGATGAGCTGCCCGCCGTGATCGACATGAAAAAGGCGGTCCAGCCCGACGCCCCCAAGGTGCATGACGATCTGGAGAGCAACCTTTGCTACGATTGGGGCTTCGTCGAGGAAAACAAGGCCGCGGTTGACGAGGCATTCGAGAAGGCGGCGCATGTCACCACGCTGGAGCTGGTCAACAACCGCCTGATCGCCAACCCGATGGAGCCGCGCGTGGCCGTGGGCGACTATGCCCGCGCCACCGATGAAAGCACGCTTTACACCACCAGCCAGAATCCGCACGTGATCCGGCTCTTGATGGGGGCGTTCGTCCTGGGCATTCCCGAGCACAAGCTGCGCGTCGTGGCGCCGGATGTTGGCGGCGGCTTTGGTACCAAGATCTTTCACTATGCCGAAGAGGCGTTCTGCACCTTCGCGGCGCGGGCGCTGGCACGGCCGGTCAAGTGGACGGCGTCCAGGTCCGAGGCGTTCATGTCCGATGCGCATGGCCGCGACCACGTGACCAAGATCGAACTGGCCCTGGACGCGGACAACAATTTCACCGCGCTGCGGACGGACACCTATGCCAACATGGGCGCATACCTGAGTACTTTTGCCCCCTCGGTTCCGACCTGGCTGCATGGCACGCTGATGGCCGGCAACTACAAGACGCCGCTTATCTACGTGAACGTGAAGGCGGTGTTCACAAACACGGTGCCGGTCGATGCCTATCGCGGTGCGGGCCGCCCCGAGGCGACATTTCAGTTGGAGCGGGTGATCGACAAGGCCGCGATCGAATTGGGCGTGGACCCGATCGAGTTGCGGCGAAAGAACTTCATCACCGAGTTTCCCTATGAAACGCCGGTGGCTGTGGCCTATGACACGGGCGATTATCACGCGACGATGGACAAGCTGGAAGAGATCGCCGATCTGTCCGGGTTCGAAGCGCGGCGCAAGGACTCGGAATCGCGCGGGCGCCTGCGCGGCTTGGGTGTGAACACCTATATCGAGGCCTGCGGCATCGCGCCCAGCAACCTTGTCGGGCAGCTAGGCGCGCGGGCTGGCCTTTACGAAAGCGCCACGGTGCGCGTCAACGCGACCGGATCGATCAGCGTGATGACAGGCAGTCACAGCCACGGGCAGGGGCATGAGACCGCCTTTCCCCAAGTTGTCGCCGATATGCTGGGAATCGACGAATCCATGATCGACATCGTGCACGGTGACACTGCCAGGGGGCCGATGGGCATGGGCACCTACGGCTCGCGCAGCCTTGCGGTTGGGGGCAGCGCGATGGTGCGCGCCACCGAGAAGGTGATCAACAAGGCCAAGAAGATCGCTGCGCATCTGATGGAAGCGAGCGAGGCAGATATCGAGTTGAAGGACGGTCAGTTCACCGTTGCGGGCACCGACAAGTCGGTTGCATGGGGCGATGTGACCCTGGCCGCTTACGTGCCGCACAATTACCCGCTGGAGGATATCGAGCCGGGGTTGGAGGAGACGGCGTTCTATGACCCCAGTAACTTCACCTACCCTTCAGGCGCTTATGCCTGCGAGGTCGAAGTTGACCCGGAAACCGGCAAGGTCACGATCGAGCGGTTTGCCGCTGCTGACGATTTCGGCAATATCGTCAACCCGATGATCGTTGACGGACAAGTGCACGGCGGTATTGGCCAGGGTATCGGTCAGGCGCTTCTGGAAGGGTGCTCTTACGATGAGAACGGGCAGCTCATTACCGGCTCCTACATGGATTACGCGATGCCGCGCGCCGACGATGTGCCGTTCTACCAGGTTGATCATTCGTGCCAGACGCCCTGTACCCACAACCCGCTTGGTGTGAAGGGCTGCGGCGAAGCTGGCGCGATCGGCAGCCCGCCTGCCGTTGTCAACGCGGTGGTCAACGCACTGCGCAGCGGCGGCCACGACATCACCCATATCGATATGCCGCTCTCGCCGTCGCGCGTGTGGCAGGCCATGAACGCTTGAGGAGGCATTCCCATGTATAATTTCGACTTCGTGAAGCCCTCCAGCATCAAGGAGGCTGTCGAGGCGCTTGGCACGGAAGAGGCGCAAGCGCTTGCCGGCGGACAGACGTTAATTCCGACGATGAAACAGCGGTTGGCGATGCCGGCCAAGCTGGTCAGCCTGACGGGCATTCCCGAAATGCAGGGGGTGAGCCGAAATGAAGCCGGTGAGCTTTGTATCGGTGGTGCCACGCCCCATGCCGTTGTCGAGCGCGAGGCCGGGGATTACCCCGCGCTGGCCGAGCTGGCCCGCCATATCGGTGATCCGGCGGTGCGTAACCGCGGCACTATCGGCGGCAGCTTGGCCAACAACGATCCATCTGCCTGCTATCCCGCTGCCGTGCTGGGATCGGGCGCGACGATAGCGACCAGTAATCGCGAGATCGCGGCGGACGACTTCTTCGAGGGGATGTTCACGACCGCGCTGGAGGATGGCGAGATCATCACCGAGGTGCGGTTCCCTGTTCCGCAGGCCGCAAATTACCAGAAGTTCGAGCAACCCGCCTCGCGGTTTGCCCTTGTGGGGGTGTTCGTGGCGAAGTTCGCAGATGGCGTGCGCGTCGCGGTCACGGGCGCATCGGAAGAGGGGGTGTTCCGCTGGAGCGAGGCCGAGGCGGCGCTGTCTTCGGATTTTTCGCCGTCCGCCGTGGAAGGGCTCGCTGTCGATGCCGAGGGCATGATCTCGGATCTGCACGGGTCAGCCGCGTATCGTGCGCATCTGATCGGCGTGTTGACCAAGCGCGCGGTGGCTGCGGCCGGGTGATACGCATGACTTGAGGGGCGCCGGCGTTAGCCGCCGGCGCCCGATCGAGTCAGGCGGCCCCCTTCAGCCGCTGCATCATGCCGGGCAATGCGGTGAAATCGTCAAAACGGATCATGTGCGGCAAGGCATCAACAGGTGACTTCCGATACCCCTCGGTAAAGAGGGCAAAGGGAACGCCAGCAGCCTGCGCAGTGTCGGCATCCACTTCGCTGTCGCCGACATAGGCGTGCACGCCCACGCCCAGCTTGTCGAATGCCAGATCGAGCGGCGCGGGATCGGGTTTTTTCACTGTCAGTGTATCGCCGCCGACCACCGCCGTGAATTTATCATGCAAACCAAAATGCTTTAGCACCGCGATCGTCGCACTGACGGGTTTGTTGGTGCACAGCCCAAGCCGATAGCCAAGCCCTGCAAGCGTATCGAGCGCGTCTTGAACGCCGGGATAAAGCGTGGTTGCCTCGAACGTTGTCTCATATAGCGATGTGAACTCTGCCAGCATTCGCGTGTGCGTTGCGTCGAACTCGGCCGATGCGCGGTCGAACCCGTTGGCCGCCATCATCTGCGCAACGAAGTGTCCGGCGCCGTGACCGATGAAACCGCGCGTTTGCGCCATGGTCAGGGGCGGCAGAGCCTGCGTGGCCAACACGGTGTTGGCGATGATGCGGATGTCCGGCGCGCTGTCGATCAGGGTGCCGTCAAGGTCGAAGACGATTGCGCTCATGCTGCTTTCCATTTGATCGAGCAGCCCATCGAGGGTGTTTGCTCGGCTGGGCCATGTCCGGTTCGTACGACTCGTACCATTGCTTCGTACAACTCTCGCGGGGCGCCCCGAGGGGCCGGGTTGCGCCCCGACGCATCCAGCCGCCCACGATACTGCAAACCCAGATTCTTGTTGAATCCGAAAAAGTCGGGCGTGCAGGCGGCACCATACTCCCGCGCTACCGTCTGGGTTTCGTCATGGAGGTAGGGAAACGGGAAATCGCGTGCTTCGGCCAGCTCTTTCATCTTCTCAAAACTGTCATCGGGATGGGTCTGTGCGTCATTGGAGCAGATGGCGGCGACGCCGATGCCAAGCGCCTGCAACTCCCGCGCGTCGCGGATGATCTTGTCGAGAACCGACAGAACGTAAGGGCAGTGGTTGCAAATGAACATGATCAACGTGCCACTCTCGCCCGCCACGTCGGACAGGCCATAGCTATGCCCGTCCGTGGCGGGCAGCGTGAAATCAGGTGCGGGCCAGTCAAACTCGCAGACAGGGGGCGTCACGGCCATTCCATCCTCCTTGTGTGATCTGTGTCGGGCGCGCGCCAGTCAGCCAGCCGCAGATCGGCAAACGAGTCAATCACCGCGCGTGCCGGCGCGAAGTCCTGCCCCAGCGTATAAGGTCCGGGCGATACGACGCAAGCGATCCCGGCCCGATGTGCCGACAACAGGCCATTGCGGCTGTCCTCAAGCGCGAGGGCCTGGTCGGGGTGCAGGCCCAGCCGTTGCAGCGCAAGGTTATAGACGTCCGGCGCCGGCTTCTTGTGGGCAACTTCATCGCCGGCGGCGATTGCGTCAAAAATGTTTGCGGCAGGTTGCTTGAACGCGGCGCGGATCAACGCGTCTACGTTGCTCCGGCTGGTCGTCGTCGCGATTGCCAGGTGCAGCCCCGTCGCGCGCGCCTGTGCAATCAGTCCCGCGATCCCGGGGCGCAGGGCGATGGCCCCCTGCGCGATGCAATCACCGTAGCGCCGGGTCTTGTCGGCATGAAGTCGGGCGATTTCGTCGGCGCTCAGTGTGTCGCCGGGTGCGTGATCCCGGATATAGGCGCGGATGCGTTCCTTGCCGCCCGTCGTCAACAACAGTGCACGATAGAGCGGTATCGTCCAATGCCAGCCAAGACCCGCCTTCTTGAAGGCGGCGTTGAAGGCGTGGCGGTGCAGTTCCTCGGTCTCGGCAAGCGTGCCGTCAACATCGAAGATCAGCGCCGATAGATTTGAATCCTGTGCCCGCATCACCCGATGGCGTCCTGTGCCGCCTTGCGGATGGCGCGGATGTTGGTGC
>CAZOKA010000007.1:0-19154 GCA_964580265.1 uncultured Rhodobacterales bacterium
GTACTTGAGGCAAGATGAAGACCTAAGCGACTGTCAAGCCCTTCATCTTGCCCAAAATACTCCCGCCGGAGGCGTCCGCGCTGTCAGCCAGCGCGCCCTCTTCAGGTGCCCTCCAGCCCGCACCACTCGGCGATGAACAGCGCCGTCGTCTGCGTCACCCGGCGCAGGCTTTCCAGGTCAACACGCTCGTTGAACCCGTGAATCGCCTCGGCCCGCGGCCCGTAAACCAGCGCCGGCGTGTCAGCGTATAGACCGAAGAACCGCGCATCGGTGGTCGCCGTGATCGCCGCAGTGTCCAGCGCCCGGCCCGTCACCCGCTCATGCGCACCGCCCAGGGCGCCGATGGCGTCGCGCGCCCGCGCCGAGCGGTCCTGCGATAGCGCATAACCCTCGGCCATGAAGCCGTGATAGACGATCTCCGGCTGGTTGTTGCGCAGGAAATCGCTGTCGCGCGCGGCGGCGCGCAGCACCTCCTCGATCTCGCGTCGGGCTTCTGCCAGGTTCTGGCCGGGGAACACGCCCATGCGCACATCGAAAACGCACCACGCCGGCACCGAGCTGGTCCAGTCGCCGCCCTGGATCCGCCCGACATTGAGGTTCAGCGGGTGATGAACGTGCCCGTAATCGCCGTGCCGCCGTTCCGCCGCGTTCCAGCGTTCCTCCATCGCGTGCAGCGCCTTGATCAGCGGCACCGCCGCCTCGATCGCGTTGGCGCCGCTGCCGGCATAGGCGACATGCGCAGGCACACCCTTCAGGTGCACCTGGAACCAGATCACCCCCACCTGGGCGGTGACCAGCGTCTCGTTGAACGGCTCGGGGATCAGCGCCGCATCGGCGCGGTAGCCGCGCTGCAGGCAGGCCAGCGCGCCGTTGCCGGTGCATTCCTCCTCGACCACCGATTGCACATACACGTCCGCCCCCGGCGCCAGGCCGATCTCGCGCAGCGCATCCAGCGCGAACAGGTTCGCCGCCAGCCCCGCCTTCATGTCGCCGGCGCCGCGCCCGTACATCCAGCCGCCATCGACGCGCGGGGCATAGGGCGGGCTGTCCCACATGTCGTGCGGGCCCTCGGGCACCACGTCGATATGCCCGTTGAGGATCAGCGACCGGCCCTTGCGGGTGCGGCTGGCATGGGTGCCCACCACGTTGACCGCGTCCTCGTAATCACCGATCACCGGCGAGAACCCCGGCATATCGCGGATATCGTCCAGATCGATCTGCCAGCGATCCACCGACAGGCCCCGTTCGCCCATCTCGCGCGCCATGAAATCCTGCGCCGATTGCTCATTGCCGCGGGTCGAGGGATGCGCCGTCAGTTCCGACAGGAACGCCACCTCGCGCTCGAACAGCGCATCCACCGATGCGCGGATACGGGGCTCCAACTCTGACATCATCGCGGGCCTCCTTTGCTTGTCTTCAGAACACCGGCAGCGGCACGTCGGGCACCGTCAGCGGCGCGCCGGTCGCCTCGATCACCTCGCGCGCGCTCACACCCTCGGCCAGCTCCCGCAGGACCAAGCCGCGGGGCGTGACATCGCACACCGCCATGTCGGAATAGATGCGGCTCACGCAGCCCGCAGCAGTCAGCGGCAGCGTGCAGCGATCGACGATCTTGGGGTTGCCGGCCTTGTCCACATGCGCGGTGACCACGCCAACCCGGCGCGCCCGCTGTGCCAGCTCGATCGCGCCGCCCGCCCCCGGCGAGAACCGCCCCGGAATGATCCAGTTGGCCAGATCGCCGTTTGCCGCCACCTCGAACGCCCCAAGAAGCGTCAGATCCAGACGCCCGGACCGCACGATCGCGAACGACACCGCGCTGTCGAAGTACGCACCCCCCGGCAAGGTCGAGACATAGGCCCCGCCCGCGTCGATCAGGTTGCGATCCTGCTGCCCCTCGGGCAACACCGGCCCGACGCCGGATATGCCGTTTTCCGAATGCAGGCAGACCGGCATCCCGGCCGGCAAATACGCCACCACCTGCGTCGGCAACCCGATCCCGAGATTCACGCACATCCCCGGCCTGATATCGGCGGCGGCCCGCGCCAGCATGCGGCTCTTAGCGTTTGACGACACCATACACCTCCGGCAGTTCCGACATCTCGACAACGTGATCCACGAACGGGCCAGGCGTGTGCACCTCGTCGGGGCCAAGTGCGCCAAGCGGCTCTACCCGCTCGGCCTCGGCGATCACGCGCCGAGCGGCCATCGCGGCCAGTGGGTTGAAGTTGCGCGCGCTGGCCCGGTAACACAGGTTGCCGAACGGATCAGCCCGCTCGGCATGGATCAGGGCCACGTCGGCATATAGCGCCGGCTCGAACATTCCTTCGCCTGCGGCGGTGGTGATCCGCTGCTTGCCCCGCGCCAGCAGCGTGTCCATCCCGATATCGGTGACGAACCCCATCACCCCCGCGCCCGCCGCGCGGATGCGTTCGGCCAGGATGCCCTGCGCGTTGAACTCCACGTCAAGGCTGCCGTCGTTCATCATCGACACCGCCCGCGGGTTCAGCCCGATATGCGAGGTGATCAACCGCTTGACCAGACCCGCCTCAAGCAGCCTGTCCACTCCCATGCCGGTTTCGTTTGCGTCGTTCTTGATGATCGTCAGATCGCGCGCACCATGCGCCACCAGCGCCTCGATCAGGCAAAACGGTGTGCCCGGCACACCGAAGCCCCCCAGGATCACGCTGGCCCCGTCGCGGATGGTGGCGATGGCATCGGCGATCGTGCATGTCTTGTCCGGCAGGCTCATGGCGCCGACACCGGCAGCGACAGCTCGACCGCCAGCGCCTTGAGGCTGTCATTCAGCAGGCCGATAATCTCGTCGATTTGCGCGGGCGTAACGATCAGCGGCGGACAGACCAGGAAATGATCGCCCTCGCGCCCGCCGCGCGTGCGCCGCGAATAGATGATCAGCCCCCGCGCATAGGCCAACTCGACCAGCCGGTTATAGGCGTTCATCCCCGGCGGCAGCGGCGCCATGCTGTCGCGGTCGGCCACCAGCTCGAACGCCAGCAACAGACCCTTGCCGCGCACGTCCCCGATGAACGGATACCGCGCCATCAGCGCCTCCAGCTCGCGCTTGAGCAGCGCCCCCATCTCGGCGGCGTTGCCTATCAGGTCGGCGCGCTCGATCTCGTCCAGAACCGCCAGGCCGGCGGCACAGGCCAGCGGATTGCCCGCATAGGTAAATCCGTTGGCAAAGCCCCCCGCGCCGGTCACCCCATCCACGATTTCGCCGCGCGCCACCACCGCGCCAAGCGGCGCGTACCCGGCAGCGAACCCTTTTGACAGGGTCACGATATCGGGTAGGATTCCCCAATGCTCCGCTGCCACGAAGGCGCCGGTGCGCCCGACGCCGCTCATGACCTCGTCGTAGATCAGAAGGATACCGTATTCATCGCAGATCTCGCGAATACGCGCATAATAGCTGTCCGGCGCCACCAGCGCCCCGGTCGAGGCACCGCCGACCGGCTCCATGAGAAAGGCCAGCACGCTGTCGGGGCCCTGCGCCTCGATCTCGTCGCGCAGCATCTCGGCGTATTTCAGGCCGCGCGCCTCGTCGCTCAGGTTGTCGCGGTCCAGGTAACAGGTCGGCGCGGGGATTTTCGGCATGTCGCGCATCATCGGCGCGAACGGATCGCTCAGCGGCGCATACCCCGTCAGCGCCAGCGCGCCCAGTGTGCAGCCATGATAGGACGGAAACCGCGATATCACCTTCCAACGCCCTGCCTCGCCGCGCGACAGCGCGTATTGCCGGGCCAGCTTGATCGCACTTTCCACCGCCTCGGACCCGCCCGAGACGAAAAACACGCGGTCCAGGTCGCCGGGCATCCGCTGCGCCGTGCGCCGCGCCAGATCCTCGGACGGCTGGTTGCGAAAATGCAGCCGGTAGCCAAAGGTCGAGCGATCCATCTGCGCGCGCATCGCCGCCAGCACGTTGGGATTGGAATGGCCGATATTGCTGACCATCGCGCCGCTGGAGCCGTCAAGGTATCTGCGCCCCTCGGTATCATACAGGTAAATGCCCTCGGCCCGGTCCAGCATTGGACGCGCGACATCGGTCAGGGAAAACAGGTTCGATGGGGGGGGGCTCGTCATTGGGGGCACTTACCTGCATTAAAGATCGCGTCACCGGGCGCACGCGATACGCGCGCCCCTGTACCCGAGGATAAAGCGCAGCGGGGACCATCATGCAAATAAATACCAAAGATAGTAACTATAGCATGGCTCTATGGAATGATTTCACGCGATTTGAACGGATCGGATTGGTTTTTCGCATTGAAATCAACACCTCCACCATCGTGTTTCACAGTGGGAGCAAATCATGACCTACGATTACATAATCATCGGCGGCGGTTCAGCCGGTTGCGTCCTCGCCGCCCGCCTGACAGAAAATCCCACCACCACCGTTTGCCTGCTCGAAGCCGGCGGCGAGGGCCGCTCGATCCTGTTTCGTGCCCCCGCCGCCACCGTCGCCGTCCTGCCCGGCCGGCCCAAGATGGGCAACTGGGCCTATGAGACGGTTCCCCAATCCGGCCTCGGCGGCCGCCGCGGATACCAGCCCCGAGGCAAGGCCCTCGGCGGCTCCAGCGCCATCAACGCGATGCTCTACATCCGCGGCCACCGGGCCGATTACGACGGTTGGGCCGATATGGGCTGCACCGGCTGGGACTGGGACAGCGTGCTGCCCTACTTCAAACGCGCCCAGAACAACGCCGAGGGAGGGAACGATTTTCACGGCACCGATGGCCCCCTGCACGTTACCCCGCAATTCAGCCCCCGCCCCCTCACCCATGCCTTCGTCGAGGCGGCCGGCCAGATGCAGCACCCTCTGCGCGACGATTTCAACTGCGGCGAGACCGAGGGCGTCGGCCTCTACCCGGTGACCCAGTTTCACGACCCCACCCGCCGCGGCGAGCGCTGCTCGGCCGCCGCCGCCTACCTGCATCCGGTCATGGACCGGCCCAACCTGACCGTCATCACCCGCGCCCGCGCCGCCCGGATCCTGGTCGAGGATGGCCGCGCCACCGGCGTCATCTACCACCGCCGCGGCCGCGCCTGCACTGCCACCGCCCGCGCCGAGGTGCTGCTGTGCGGCGGGGCCTTCAACTCGCCCCAGATCCTGCAACTCTCGGGCATCGGCGCCCCCGAGGATATCACCCCACACGGCATCGGCATGACCCACGAATTGCCCGGCGTCGGCCGCAACCTCCAGGATCACCTGGATTTCATCCTTGCCTGGAAAACCCGCGATACCGACAATTTCGGCATAAGCCCGACAGCGGGACGCAACCTGTGGCGTCATATCCGGCGCTGGCGCCGCGACGGCAGCGGGATGATCTCGACCCCCTTCGCCGAAGGTGCCGGTTTCCTGAAAACCGATCCAGCGCTTGAGCGGCCCGACATCCAGCTTCATTTCGTGATCTCGATCGTCGATGATCACGCCCGCACCCTGCATCGCGGGCACGGCTATTCCTGCCATGTCTGCGCCCTGCATCCCCATTCGCGCGGCACGGTGACGCTTGGCTCCGCCGATCCCGCCGCTCCGCCGCGAATCGATCCGGCCTACCTGACCGATCCGCGCGACATGGAGACAATGATCCGCGGCGCCAAATTGATGCGCCGCATCATGCAGGCACCCGCGATGGACCGCTACCGCGATACCGAGCTGTTCGGCATCCATGACGACATGACTGATGCCGACTGGGCCGAACATATCCGCGCCCGCGCCGACACCATCTATCACCCCGTCGGCACCTGCCGCATGGGCACCGACGAGATGGCCGTGGTAGACCCCCAATTGCGGGTGCGAGGCATCGACGGCCTGCGCGTCATCGATGCCTCGGTGATGCCCACACTGACCGGCGGCAACACCAACGCCCCCACCATCATGATCGCCGAGAAAGCCGCCGACATGATCCGCGACCACCCTTGACGCGCCGCGATACCGGGCCGATACCATGCAGGATAAACCCCGCAACCAGGAGCCCCCAATGATCGAACGTCACCACGTCGGCCAACGCATGAGCCAGATCGTCAAGCATAACGGCACCATCTACCTGGCCGGTCAGGTCGGCCACGGCGACTCCGTCGCCGAGCAGACCCGCGATTGCCTCGCGCAGATCGACAAGCTGCTGGAAGAGGCCGGCAGCGACCGCGAGCACATCCTGCAGGCGATCATCTGGATGGCGGACATGGACCGCGATTTCGCCGAGATGAATGCCGTCTGGGATGCCTGGGCGCCCGAGGGCCACGCGCCCGCCCGCGCTGCCGGCGAGGCCAAGCTGGCAACGCCTGACTACTTGGTCGAAGTCATCGTGACCGCTGCCGAGAAAGCCTGATTTTCGGCAAAATCCCGGCAGATTTTCATGCTTTCCTATGGCCAAGGCCCGCCCAAGACCAGCAGGCCGGCAGCCAAGGAGGCAGATCAATGGCACCATCCCATCCGCCCAGACCGCCCGGGTCCGCGCCGTGGCCCCTGGCCCCAGCGCCTAAACCGCCACGCAAGCCCTACTTCACTGATTACGCCAGCATCTGAGCAGCAGGGACGGAACTGAAAAGGGCCACACCATAGGATGGTGTGGCCCTTTCGAATTCAGGATGCTGTTGCGTGCGTCGTTCAGCCGACCAGTTCAAGCCCCGAGAAGAAGTAGGCGATTTCCTCTTTCGCCGTGTCCTCGCCATCGGAGCCATGAACCGAGTTTTCGCCGATTGACAGGGCATATTCCTTGCGGATCGTGCCTTCGTCGGCCTCGGCCGGATTGGTCGCGCCCATCACTTCGCGGTTCTTGGCAATGGCATCTTCCCCTTCAAGAACCTGCACGACGATCGGCTCGGACGCCATGAATTCGCACAGCTCGTCATAGAACGGGCGCTCCTTGTGGACGGCGTAGAACACGCCGGCCTGTGCCTTGGTCAGCTGGATGCGCTTTTGCGCGATGATGCGCAGGCCCGCAGCCTCCAGCTTGGCGTTGATGGCGCCAGTCAGGTTGCGCTTGGTTGCGTCGGGCTTGATGATGCTGAAGGTCCGTTGGGTGGCCATTTTTCGGTTTCCTCTGAAGGGTTGAATAGACTGGCGCGGCCTTAGCACGCGGGCGTGACGGGGAAAAGGGGGCACCGCGCCGAAGACAGGACAAGGTGCGGTAATCGACCCCTTGTCATTCCTGATTATTTTTGTCACTTTTTTTCCGAGCAACCATACCGGCAGCCAGAAATCAAACACACACGGGACTCAGTCATGAAACCAGTCAATGCCATCACGCTCGCCGCCCTTCTCGCCGCGCCGCACCTCGCCGCCGCCGAGACAACCGCGCCAATGCCCCTGACCTACGAGGTGTTCGAAGAAGCCATCCCGCATATCGACCTGGAAACCTGCCCGTCCGAGATTGCCGGCGACGACCGCTTCTGCCGTGCCGTCGTGCACAACGATGCGATCAACGTTTTCGTATTCCTCTATGACGCCGACAGCCCCGCCGTCGCTTTTCGCAGCTATCCGGCCGATGGGCTGAATGCGATCCTGGACTAGCAATCCGCATTGACACGGGTGGAGCGCTGGTTCAGTGCTCCGCCCATGTTACGCATTACCGATCTCAGCTTCTCGATGGAGGGCGCGCCGCTGTTCGACGGCGCCAGCGCAATCATTCCCACTGGCCACAAGGTGGGCGTGGTTGGCCGCAACGGAACCGGCAAGACAACGCTGTTCAAGCTCATCCGTGGCGAATTGCACCCCGAGGGCGGCTCCATCACCCTGCCGTCCCGCGCCCGCATCGGCGGCGTCGCGCAAGAGGTGCCGGGCAACGAGGTGTCGCTGATCGATACGGTGCTGGCCGCCGATACGGAGCGCGCCGCGCTCATGGCCGAGGCGGACACCGCCACCGACGCCGCCCGCATCGCCGAGATCCAGACGCGCCTGGCCGACATCGATGCCTGGTCGGCCGAGGGCCGCGCCAGCGCCATCCTGCGCGGCTTGGGCTTCGACGCCGAGGAGCAGCGCATGCCATGCAGCGCCTTTTCGGGGGGCTGGCGGATGCGCGTGGCGCTGGCAGCGGTGCTGTTCGCGCAACCCGATCTGCTGCTGCTGGACGAGCCGACCAACTACCTCGATCTGGAAGGCGCACTGTGGCTGGAAAACTACTTGCAACGCTATCCCCATACCGTGCTGATCGTCAGCCATGATCGCGGCCTGCTGAACCGGGCCGTGGGCGGCATCCTGCACCTGGAGAACCGCAAGCTCACCTACTATACCGGCCCCTATGACCAATTCGCCCGCCAGCGTGCCGAACAACGCGCGATACAGGCCGCCGCCGCCAAGAAGCAGGAGGCGCGCCGCGCCCATCTGCAAGGGTTCGTCGATCGCTTTCGCGCGCAGGCCAACAAAGCCAAGCAGGCGCAAAGCCGGGTCAAGATGTTGGAAAAGATGGAAACTATTCGCGCGCCCGAAGACGCAGCGCGCACGGTCTTCACCTTTCCCGAACCCGAGCAACTCTCGCCGCCCATCCTGATGACCGAGGGCGTCAGCGCCGGCTACGGCGAGACGACCGTGCTGCGCAATCTCGATCTGCGCATCGATCAGGACGACCGCATCGCGCTGTTGGGCAAGAATGGCCAGGGCAAGACGACGCTGGCCAAGCTGCTGTCCGGGCGCCTGCCGCCGATGACCGGCAAGCTACAGCACTCCGGCAAGCTGCGCATCGGCTTCTTCGCACAGCACCAGGTGGACGAGCTGCGCATCGAAGAGACGCCGCTGCAACACCTGTTTCGCGAATGCCCTGGCGAAGCGCAATCCAAGCTGCGCGCGCGGCTGGCGGGTTTCGGCTTGGGCGCCGAGCAGGCGCAGACCCCGGTCGGCAACCTGTCGGGCGGGCAAAAGGCGCGCCTGTCGCTGCTGCTGGCCACTCTGCCCGCGCCGCATCTGCTGATCCTGGACGAACCGACCAACCACCTTGACATCGAAAGCCGCGAGGCACTGGTCGAGGCGCTAACCGCCTACAGCGGCGCGGTGATCCTGATCAGCCACGACATGCACCTGCTGTCGATGGTGGCCGACCGGCTGTGGCTGGTCAAGGACGGCACCGTGCGCCCCTATGACGATGATCTCGAGGCGTATCGCCGGATGCTGCTACAGGCCGATGGTCCGGCCAAACCCGCCACCGCGCGCAAGCCCGAGCACCCCAAGCGCGCCGGCCGCGATCAGATCCTGGCGCTACGTGCCGAGCTGCGCAAATGCGAGGATCGCCTCGAAAAGTTGGGCGAGATGAGCGAAAAGCTCATCGCCAAGCTGGCCGATCCAGCCCTGTATGAGGACGGGCGTTCGGACGAGGCGGCAGTGTGGCAAAAGAAATACGCTGAACTGCGCGAGGCCCAAAGCCGCGCCGAGGAACTTTGGCTGCGCGCACAGGAACGCCTGGAACGCGCCGAGGGCCAGAGTGCCTGACCGCTTGGGCGGAGATTTTGACACCGGCTGCCCGTTCGGTACTAATGGGCGGCACGGTTCGGAGCACGTGACATGGACAGCGCATTCCTGATTTCTGCCTTTGTCACGCTCTTCGTGATCATCGATCCCATTGGCCTTACCCCGATATTCGTTGCGCTGACCCAGGGCATGACCAGCCCGCAGCGCCGCGCCATCGCGCTGCGCGCCTGCCTGGTGGGGGCAATCCTGCTGTGCCTGTTCGCCGCCTTCGGCGAGGCGGTTCTCGGCTTTGTCGGCATCTCGATGCCCGCGTTTCGCATCGCCGGAGGGATATTGCTGTTCCTGACGGCGCTCGACATGCTGTTCGAACGCCGCACCAAGCGGCGCGAGGACCAGGCCGAGGATGACACTCCCGACCCGTCGGTGTTCCCGCTGGCAATCCCGCTGATCGCCGGGCCCGGCGCGATCGCCTCGATGATCCTGCTGGCGGGGCAGCAGCCGGGGCTGGCCGGGCTGGCGATCGTCATCGGCGTGATGCTGGCGGTGGTGACGATGCTGTTCGTGATGTTCCTGGCCGCTGGCCTTGTCGAACGTGCGCTCGGGCGGACCGGCACCAACGTGATCACTCGGCTTCTGGGTATGCTTCTGGCGGCGCTATCGGTGCAATTCGTTCTGGACGGGCTGCGCGCCTTCGGCTTTGCCGGTTGAAATCACCCCCGCCGACGCCGATCTAATCACTGACAGCAATCAGGAATCCCCGCTACGATGTCCGATCTTCCCAACCTGATCTACCTCGGTGCGCTGCTGGCGTTCATCGGCCTGTGGTTCGTCACGCAAAACCGCCTGTCGCTGGGCAAGACCCTGCAATACGCACTAAGCTGGGCGCTGATCTTCGCCGCCGCCATCGCGGTCGTGGGCCTTTGGGGAGACTTGCGCCAGATCGTGCGCCCGACGCAATCGGTCGATACCCGAGCCGGCAAGGTGGAGCTGCCGCGCGCCCCCGACGGGCATTATTATGTCACCGCCGATGTCAACGGCCTGCCGATCCGCTTTGTCGTGGACACCGGCGCGACCGACCTGGTGCTGAGCCGCGAAGACGCGAAAAAGGTCGGCATCAATGCCGCCGACATGGCGTTCTACGGTCGCGCCCAAACCGCGAACGGCACCGTGCGCACCGCTCCGATCAAGATCGACAGCCTGTCCATCGGCCCGATCAGGGACACCAACCTGCGCGCCTGGGTGACAGAGGGCGAGATGTCGGGCTCGCTCATGGGAATGAGCTACCTGCAGCGCTATTCCAAGATCGAGATCGCCGATGGCGCGCTGGTGCTGACGCGCTAGCGCTCCGCCTTCTTCTCCCACTTGCCCCCCTCCTCGGACCAGTATTGCGCCGCGCACCCGGCGGTTGTCAGGTCTTTCCACTGCACCCGCGCCCGGTCCAGTGCTTGCGCATCGTTGCCGTCGAACAGAACGCAAACCCGTTGCAGGCGCTTGACCTCGTCGGGGGTGACGGGCGCGCCATCTACCGTCATCAGGCAGGCGGGATCGTTTGCTGCGGCAACGCCCGGCGCATCGGCGCTCAGCAGGACCGGCTGATCGGCATCATGCGCCCCACCCGCAACGCCGTGTGGCAGGAATCCGTCCTCGGGCGTCAGCCACAGCTTCTGATCCAGCCACGCGATCTGCTCGGGATCGCTGCCGCGCACCAGCACCCGCCAGCCAGCACCGCGCGCCTTGACCAACAACATCGGCAAGGTCACCTCAAGCGGTGCGCGCGTCAAATGATAGAAATAGGCCGCTCCCATGCGCCCCTCCTTCGCGTGTCCTGCGCCGCCGGTTTGCCAGTCCGGCCACGAACCCCAGATAGCAGTTTTCCCCCGTGCCGACATCCTGTAACATCGCGGCAATGGATTATCCGCCGTTGGGGGCCTGTGCGCGTGACCAGATTCGACAGATATGTCCTGTCACAACTTATGGTGCTGTTCGGGTTCTTCGCACTGATACTTGTGTCGATCTATTGGATCAACCGGGCGGTTCTTTTGTTCGACAGGATGATAGGAGACGGTCAGACAACCGGTGTTGTCTTGGAATTGACCATCCTGACGCTGCCGCGGGTCATCGCCCTTATGCTGCCAATGGCCGCCTTCGCCGCGGCGGTCTATGTGACCAACCGGATGAGCAGCGAAAGCGAGCTGGTGGTCATGCAGGCCTCCGGATTCTCGCCATTCCGGATCGCGCGCCCGGTGCTGTATTTCGGGTTGATCGTGGCGTTGATGGCGGGACTTTTGGAGCATTTCCTGGTTCCCGCCAGCACCGAACGCATGCGTCAGCGCGAAGCGGAAATAACCAGTAACGTCACCGCCAAGCTGCTGAGTGAAGGAACATTCCTCCACCCCACCAGCGGCGTCACCTTTTTCATACGCAAGATAACACCCGACGGTGCATTGCAGGATGTTTTCCTTTCCGATCGCCGTGACCCCGAGATCACAATGACCTACACCGCCGCGCAGGCCTACCTTACCCGCAGCGAGGCCAGCACCAAACTGGTCATGGTCAATGGGCTGTCCCAGGGGTACGTATCCAAGGGCGGCACGCTGTTCACCACGCATTTCACCGATTTTGCCTATGATATCAGCGCGCTGATCACCCGGACCGCCAGCAGTGGCAACAACGTCGAGTTCCTCACAACTCCGCGCCTGATGCGTGATCCGGCCAACGTAATCCGCACCACCGGCGTCAGCCCCGGTGCCTACGCCATCGAGTTGCATGATCGCTACAATCAATCTCTGATCTGTATCGCGGCCGCGCTGATCGGGTTTGCGACGCTCCTGCTCGGGGGGTTCTCGCGTTTCGGCGTGTGGCGACAAATCATAGGCGCGGTCGGGCTGCTTGTCGTAATCAAACTGATCGAAAGCGCAGTTGCCGACCCGGTCCTGGGCAATGCCGCACTCTGGCCGCTCATATACCTGCCTTCGACTGCCGGGTTTGCCATAGTCATCGGCCTGCTACTGTGGATTCGCAGGCCGCGCCGCACGATTGCGCCGGAGGTTTCTGCATGATTCTGCACCGGTATTTCGCGCGCAAGTTTCTGGTGATCTACGTCTCGATCCTCGTGGTGTTCTTCGTGCTTCTCACGATGGTGGACCTGATAGAGCAGGTGCAGCGCTACGCCAATCGGGATCTGGCGTTTTTCGACCTGGTCAAACTGACGTTGCTGAATGTACCCGAAGGACTCTATAATATCATGCCGCTCGTCATGATCTTGGCCACGGTGACGTTATTCCTGGGGTTGGCGCGCAGCAGCGAGCTGGTGGTCACCCGCGCGGCGGGCCGCTCGGCCTTGCGCAGTCTAATGGCGCCGCTGGTGGTGGCCTGCGCCATCGGAGTGCTGGCGGTGGCCATGCTCAACCCGATCGTCGCGGCCACGTCCAAGCGCTATCACGCGCTGTCCACGGCCTACCGCACGGGTAGCACTGATGTACTGTCCATCTCGTCCGAAGGGCTGTGGCTCAGGCAGGGCGGACCCGAAGGGCAGACCGTGATACGCGCCACTCGCGCAAACCCCGACGGCACAGTGCTGTTCGATGTCACCTTCATCAGCTATTCTGCCGACGGCGGACCGAACCGGCGCATACTCGCCAAGTCGGCCCAGTTGGGCAACGGGGCATGGCAATTGCACGGCGTGCGGCTTTGGCCGCTCGGCGCGGGAATCAACCCGCAGGAAGGTGTGGTTGACCGCGAGAACATGGAACTTCCCTCTACCCTGACGCAGGAACGTATTCAGGATAGCTTCGGAAAACCCAATTCGGTGCATTTCTGGGATTTGCCAAGTTATATAACGCAGTTGAAGGCAGCCGGATTTTCGGCGCGGCGTCACGCCGTCTGGTACCAGATGGAAATGGCCCGCCCGCTGTTCCTGATGGCGATGGTGCTGGTTTCAGCGGCCTTCACGATGCGCCATGTCCGCTTTGCCCGCAGCAGTATTTCGGTACTCGCGGCAATATTGCTTGGCTTCGGGCTTTATTACATCCGAAATTTCGCGCAGGTTCTGGGAGAGAACGGCCAGATTCCCGTTATCCTTGCCGCCTGGGCGCCGCCTGTCGCGTCCGTACTGCTGGCAACGGGGTTGGTGTTGCAGATGGAGGACGGATAATGCGCGCGCGCTGGCGCAGCTTTGGCCTGATGATAGGGGTGTTGACGCTATTCGTCACACCTCTATCGGCACAAGACGCGCCGCGCGATCCGGCTGCCACCCAGGCGAATGCCGCGCCCGCCATGCTTGTCGCCGACCGCCTGTCGGTCAGCGGTCGCAACCGCCTGATCGCCGAAGGCCATGTCGAGGTGATCCAGGGCACGACCCGCCTGCGCGCGCAGCGCATCGTCTACGACCGGCAGGGCGACACCCTGGAACTGACCGGCCCGATCATCATCGACGACGGCGCATCAATCCGTGTTCTGGCCGATTCGGGAGATCTGAGCAGCGACCTTCAACATGGCCTGCTGCGCGGAGCACGTTTGGTGCTGGATCAGCGTGTGCAATTGGCCGCCAACCAAATTGACCGCGTCGGCGGGCGCTATACTCAGCTCTACAAGGTGGCGGCAACATCCTGCCGGATCTGCGCATCTGACACACCACCGCTCTGGCAAATCCGGGCCAAACGCGTGGTCCATGACAAGGAAAACAAGCAACTCTATTTCGATGAGGCACAACTACGCGTTCTGGACGTACCGATCCTGTGGATGCCGCGCCTGCGCCTGCCGGACCCGACGCAAACCCGCGCCACCGGTTTTCTCATCCCCTCGCTGCACCAGAATACGCAACTGGGATTCGGCGTGCGCGCGCCCTATTTCATCCGCATCGGCGACCATCGCGACCTGACGCTAACGCCCTACATCGCCGAGAACACCACCACGCTGGAATGGCGCTATCGCCAAGCGTATCGAAATGGCCGGATCGAATTCAACGGTGCCTTCTCGGATGATACCCTGGGGCCATCGGGACTGCGCGGTTACATCTTTGGCAACGGGCGCTTCGAGCTGCGTAACGATTTCCGCCTGGGGTTCAACATCCAGGCGGCCAGCGATCGCGCCTACCTTCTGGAATATGACTACTCGGGCCAGGATCGCCTGCGCAGCGGCATCGATCTTACTCGCGTGCGCCGCGACGAATATATCCGCGGCGAACTTATCCACTACAGTACCCTGCGCGCGGGCGAGCAAAACGCCACCTTGCCCACGATCGTGGGCAATGCCACCTATGAAAAGCGCCTGTTCCCTGATCACGTCGGCGGAGAGATCACCCTGTCGATGGACTTGCACGCGCATCGACGTTCATCGAACCTGACCACCGATCTGCTGGTACCCAATGGCTACGGCGACGGCATGGATGTCACTCGCACCGAAGTGGCTGCCGATTGGCGCCGCACCTGGACCTTCGCGGGGGGGCTGCGCGCGGGGCTACAGACGGGCGTGGCCTTCAACGGGTTCGACATCCGACAGGATCCCACAACACAGGGCACCCACACCCAGGTCACACCGCATGCCGCAGTGACCCTGCGATGGCCATTGATGAAAACCACGCCCGGCGGTGTTACCCACCTGCTGCAACCGCTGGCGATGATCGGCTGGACCGGGGGCAACCGCCTCAACGTACCCAACGACGAAAGCACCCGCGTCGAGTTCGACGAGGGCAATCTCCTGTCACTGTCGCATTTTCCCGCCGCCGACCGGCGCGAACGGGGCAGAACCACCGCCATCGGCATCAACTGGAACCGCCAAAGCGCCGGCGGCTGGAACGCCGACCTGACCCTGGGCCAGGTCTTTTTCGACAAGGCGCAACCGGATTTCTCGCATAGCTCGGGATTGCAGGGCGTCGAATCCGATTACCTCGTAGCCGCCCAGATCGATTCGCCCGCTGGCCTCGGCGTTAATGCGCGGGGCCTGTTCGATGCCGACGCCCTCTCGCTCAGCAAGGCCGAAGCCCGCGCACAATGGAACAACAACGGCCTCTCGGTCGGAAGCTCCTATGTCTGGCTCGCCCAGGATGCGGCGGAAAATCGCCCCGCGGACCAATCGGAATGGGCAGTCGATGGCTCGTACCGCTTGTCCCGCCACTGGACGGGGCGTGCCGATTGGCGCTATGATCTGGCCAACGATCAAGCATCCAGAGCCGGTGTTGCGCTGGAATACCGAAATGAATGTGTCGATATCTCGGTATCGGTATCGCGCAGGTTTACATCATCAACCATCGTCGCACCGTCCACGAATTTCGGCTTTACCGTGGGGCTGAGTGGGTTTAGCGCAGGATCATTCGATGATAGTTACGCGCGAACATGCAGGAAATGAGCACTATGAAATACGCAAAGCGACTGCTGATCCTTGCCCTGCTTGTGGTTGGCGGAATCGTCACCATGCCGCCAGGCAGTTCCGCACAGGGCCTTTTCGACCCGGTCATCACGGTCAATGATTCCGTCATCACGCGCTATGAACTCGAACAACGCACACGCCTTCTGTCGGTACTCAATGCGCCGGGCGACCCGGCCCGGCTTGCACGCGAGCAATTGGTCGAAGAGCGCCTGAAAATGGGCGCTGCCCGCAACGCAGGGCTGGAACTGTCCGAAGAGGGCGTGCAGGCTGGCCTGACAGAGTTCGCCGCCCGCGGCAACATGGAACCGGACGAGTTCATCGCCGCGATGAAGCGCGAAGGCGTGGCCGAACAGACAGTGCGCGATTTTGTTACTGCAGGCGTGACATGGCGACAGTTGATAGCGGCGCGTTTTGGCCCCCGTGTGCAGATCACCGAAGCGGACGTTGACAAGGCCCTCAATGCCGTGACCGGCGGCAGTTCGGTCCGCGTTCTGCTCTCCGAGATTATCATGCCCGCCCCACCCCAGCAGGCCGCCGACGTGCAGGCGCGGGCCGCGCAGCTCAGCCAGATCACGAGTGTCGGGGAATTCTCCGACGCCGCGCGCAAATACTCCGCCGCCGAAACCGGCCGCAACGGCGGGCGACTCGACTGGATGTCGATCACCAAGCTGCCCCCCGCTCTGCGCCCCGTGATCCTGTCGCTCGCCCCCGGCCAGGTGACTGATCCGGTCCCCCTCGACGGCGCCGTCGCCCTGTTCCAGATGCGCGATATCCAGGAGGCCGGCGTAAAGACACCCGAATACGCGGCGATCGACTACGCCACCTACCTGATCCCCGGTGGCCGCTCCGAAGCCGCGCTGCAACAAGCCGACTCGATCAAGGGCCGCGTCGATACCTGCGACGACCTCTACGGCGTAGCCAAGGGCCAGCCCGCCGAACGCCTGACCCGCAATGTGCTCAAACCCGGTGAGATCCCGAACGATATCGCGGTGGAACTGTCCAAGCTCGACCCCGGCGAGGTGTCCACCACGCTCACCCGCACGTCCGGCGATGGCCAGGCGCTGCTGATGCTGATGTTGTGCGGCCGCACGCCCGTCTCGCAGGAAGACGCCTCGCGCGAGGACATTAAACAGCGCCTGCGCAGCCGCCGACTGGAATCCTTCGCCGACAGCTACCTTGAACAGCTCCGCGCCGACGCGCGCATCGTCGAGAAATGACACCCCCCATCGCGCTAAGCTGCGGTGATCCGGCCGGCGTCGGGCCGGAAATCGCGGCCCGCGCCTGGGCCGAACTGGGCGGCGATCTGCCGTTTTTCTACATTGGCGACGCGCGCCACCTGCCCGATGGCACCCCGCATGCGACGATCGCCGATCCGTCCGAGACCGCCGCCGCGGCACGCCACGCCCTGCCGGTGCTGCAACACGATTTCCCGCACCCCGCAGACCCCGGCCATATCGACCCCGCCAACGCCCAGGCCGTGATCGACGTGATCACCCGCGCCGTGCACCTGGTGCAATCGGGCGCGGCCGGTGCCCTATGCACCGCCCCGATCAACAAGCAGGCCCTCAAGCAAGGCGCCGGTTTCGCCTATCCCGGCCATACCGAGTTTCTGGCCGCGCTGGCCGGTGTCGATACCGTCGTGATGATGCTGGCCTGCGAAGCGTTGCGCGTTGTCCCCGCCACGATCCATATCCCGCTGCACGAGGTACCCGCCGCCCTCAACGCCCAAGGGCTGCGCGACACCATCCGCATCACCAACAGCGCCCTGCGCCGCGATTTCGGCATCGACCGTCCCCGCATCGCCGTGGCCGGCCTCAACCCCCACGCCGGCGAGGGCGGCACCATGGGCCGCGAGGAAATCACGCTGATCGCGCCCGTGCTGGAGACGCTGCGCAACGATGGGCTGAACATCGCCGGCCCCCTGCCGGCAGACACCATGTTCCACCCCGAGGCGCGCGCGCGCTATGATGCGGCCATCGCCATGTACCACGACCAGGCCCTGATCCCGATCAAGACCCTCGATTTCGCGCGCGGCGTCAATGTCACGCTCGGCCTGCCCTTCGTGCGCACTTCGCCCGATCACGGCACCGCGCTCGATATAGCCGGACAGGGCCGCGCCGACGCGCGCTCGCTGATCGAGGCGCTGAAGATGGCCGGCCGCATGGCCGCGGCCCGGCGGCAGGCCCCCGCCGAACCGGACCAATGACACCCCGATGAGCGGAATCGACACCCTCCCCCCCCTGCGCGAGGTGATCGCCGCGCACGACCTGGCCCCGCGCAAATCGCTTGGCCAGAACTTCCTGCTTGATCTGAACCTGACCGCCAAGATCGCCCGCCAGGCCGGCGATCTGAGCACCTGCGACGTGCTTGAAATCGGCCCCGGCCCCGGCGGTCTGACGCGGGCGCTGCTGGCCGAAGGGGCGCGCCGGGTGTTGGCCATCGAAAAGGACGCCCGCTGCCTGCCCGCGCTGGCGGACATCGCCGCCGCCGCACCCGGACGGCTCAAGGTGATCGGCGGCGACGCCCTCTCGGTAGACCCGCGAGAGCATCTCACCCCCCCCATCCGCGTGGTGGCCAACCTGCCCTATAACGTGGGAACCGAATTGCTGGTCAGATGGCTAACCCCCGCCGACTGGCCGCCGTTCTGGTCGAGCCTGACACTGATGTTTCAGCGCGAAGTGGCCGACCGCATCGTCGCCCGCCCCGGCTCCAAGGCCTACGGGCGGCTGGCCCTGCTTGTCGCCTGGCGCTGCGATGCGCGCATCGTCATGACATTGCCGCCCGGCGCGTTCACGCCGCCGCCCAAGGTCTCCTCGGCGGTGGTGCACCTGACGGCGCTGCCCGCGCCGCGCTACCCGGCCGATGCCGCCACGCTTGAGCGTGTCATCGCAATGGCCTTCAACCAGCGGCGCAAGATGCTGCGCTCGGCGCTCAAGGGGCTGCGCCCCGATGTCGAGGAGGTGTTGCGCAGCGTGGGCATCGCCCCCACCGACCGCGCCGAAACCGTCACGCTGGAACAATTCTGCGCTCTGGCACGGGCCATTCACGACGGCTAGCACGAATCGCGCCCGACGCCGCCACCCTCTCCCCTGCTTCATCTTGCTCAAAATACTCCGGGGGGAAATCGCCGCAGGCGATGGGGGGCAGCGCCCCCGCCCACGATGCGCCCCGCTCTCTCAACCCGCCGCCTCCAGGCCTTCGCGCGCCTCGTCCAGCAGGCGCTTGGCCTCCGATCCCTGTAGCCGCGCGATATCGTCCTGGTATTTCAGGACCGCCCCCAGCGTATCCGCGATCACCTCGGGGCTCAGGCTGATCACGTCCAGCGCCAGCAGGCACTTGGCCCAGTCGATGGTCTCGGCCACGCCCGGCTTCTTGA